>VGWG01000073.1 GCA_016873675.1 Lentisphaerota bacterium
CCGACGAAGGAGGTTTTGCAAGCGCCTCAGTCAGCTTCTCATGATCAAAACCCGTATTCATGGGTGACATTTTATGATCACATGCAGGAGCAAAGCAAGATTACGATTATGATTACGATTACGATTAAGTAACCCTCATCAGAACGGCCATGCGCCCAGCTTTCAGCTTTCCAATCAATCACCCTTGATACCCCGGGGCGATTGCGGTATGATGTCGCCCCTTCATTCACCCCCCGGCGCCACCGACCGGAACATTCAAACGCAACAGACCACATGGGCAAGGACACGCAACACGAGATTTCCCGGCGGCGGACGTTTGCGATCATTTCGCATCCGGACGCGGGCAAAACCACGCTGACCGAAAAATTCCTGCTGTACGGCGGCGCCGTGCAACTGGCGGGATCGGTCACGGCCCGAAAGACCCAGAACGCCACGGCCTCCGACTGGATGGAGTTGGAGAAACAGCGCGGTATCTCGGTCAGCTCCACAGTCCTGCAGTTTGATTACTGCGGCTTCTGCATCAACCTCCTCGACACGCCCGGGCACCGCGATTTTTCGGAGGACACCTACCGCGTGCTCATGGCGGTCGATGCGGTGGTGATGGTCATCGACGCGGCCAAGGGCATCGAGAGCCAGACGCTGAAGCTCTTCGAGATGTGCCGGTTCCGGGGCATCCCGATCTTCACGTTTGTCAACAAATTCGACCGCCCCTCGCGCGACCCGCTCGTCATCATCGACGAACTCGAGCAAACGCTGCAGCTCCATGTCTGCGCCATGAACTGGCCACTGGGCGACGGCTTGGAGTTCCGGGGCGTATATGACCGGATGCAGCGGCAGGCGCACTTTTTCGAGCGGACACCCGGGGGCAAATACCGCGCGCCGGTGTCTGTTCACGATGTGACCGATCCTCAGGTGCGCGAACGGCTGTCCGAACGGACTTACGCCGCCCTGATCGAACACCTCGCCATGCTTGACGCGGCCAGCGAGCCGCTGGACAGGGAACTGGTGCGCACGGGCGATATGACGCCGGTCTTCTTCGGCAGCGCCATCAACAACTTCGGCGTCCAATTACTTCTGGATGCATTCCTCGAGTATGCACCGCCGCCGCATCCGCGACGTTCCAGCAAGGGCCTCATCGCACCGCAACACCCGCTCTTCTCCGGCTTCATCTTCAAGATCCAGTCCAACATGGATCCCCACCACCGCGACCAGATCGCCTTCATGCGCGTCTGCTCGGGCATCTTCACGCGCGACATGAAGGTGTTTCATTCGCGCACCGGCAAGTCGCTGCGGCTCGCCAGTTCGCACCGGGTGTTCGCGCGCGAGCGCGAGACCGTGGATGAAGCGTTCCCCGGCGATGTGATCGGTCTGGTGGGGCACAGCGGGTTCGGCATTGGCGACACCCTCACCGAGGATACGGATCTGACCTACGAGCCGCTGCCGCAGTTTGCTCCCGAATGTTTCGCGCTCCTGCATAACCCGAGCACCGCCACGTACAAGCGTTTCCGCGCGGGGCTGGAGCATTTGCTGCAGGAGGGCGCGGTGCAGGCGTTCACGCTCAAAGACGCGGTGCAGAACATCCCGCTGCTGGGCGCCGTCGGCACGTTGCAGTTTGACGTCCTCCAGTTCCGGCTGGAGACCGAGTACGGCGCGGCCTCGCGGCTGGAACCCATGCCGTGGCGGCTCGTCCGCTGGGTTGCGCCCGCCGATGTCGATCACGAGGCGCTGCGCGACGGCAAGCTGCCCACCGGCTGCCGCCTCGCCACTGATGCGGCGGGTCGGCTCGTGGTGCTCTTCGGCTCCGACTGGGAGCTCAAATACTTCAGCGAACGGAATCCGGGCGTGCGCCTCCTGAAGTTATCCACCGACCTCCATCGGGATGACGCCACAGGCGAGGACTGAGAACACAGGCGCGTGAAAATAACCGTCTCGGTTTTTCACGCGCGCATTCAGGATACAGGAGTCAGCAGTCAAAATGAGAGCGACGGTGACACCGTGGTCATCCACACCTCGCTGGCTGGCCGCGCGCGAGCGCGACTGCGGCGCGGCCGTCTATGTGTCCGATACGGCGCGGATGGCAGCCGTCATCGCGCTCGCGGAGGACAACGTCCGGCACGGCGGCGGGCCGTTTGGCGCGGCGGTCTTTGATTGCGCCGGCGGCCGTTGCGTGGCCGTCGGGGTGAACCGCGTGGTTGCCGGCCGGTGCTCCCACCTCCATGCCGAGATGGTGGCGCTGGCACGCGCCCAGCAGGCGCTGGGCACGCACGACCTCGCAACAGTCGGTCGATTCGTCCTCTTCACCAGCGTCGAACCGTGCGCCATGTGCCTCGGCGCCGTCGTCTGGTCGGGCGTCGCCCGCCTCGTCTGCGGCGCGACCGGGGCCGACGCCGAGGCGGTCGGCTTTGACGAAGGCCCGAAACCCGCCGACTGGATTAGCGCGCTCGCGCAGCGCGGCATCCGCGTCCGCCGCCAGCTCCTGCGCCCCCGCGCCCGCGCCGTTCTGCGCGCCTATGCCGCCGCAGGAGGGTGGATCTATAACCCCCAACGGGGCAGCAGCCTGTGAGACTGGAGAGGCTATCGGTTATGCAATCACCCTCACATACTCACACACTCACACACTCACATTCTTCTCCGTTTCTCGCTTGCGCCCCACCCCGCCCGGACGGTATGCTTAGCCCATGCAGCAACAACCGGTCAACGAACGCGTCCGAGAACGCGACTTCAAATATTACATCTTTGACTGGGATGATAACATCCTGAGGATGCCGACGCGCATTCATTTGGAAAAACGGCAGCCCGACGGCTCCTGGGCGCCCCACGCCGTGACCACAGCCTTGTTCACCGTGATCCGCAACGACACCCAGAACTACCGCCCGCCCCAGAACGACTGGGAGCTCGCCTTCCGCGAATTTCGCGATGTTGCCGGCCAGCCCGACCACCAGTTCCTGCACGATGCGCGCGAGGCGATCGGCGCCGTCGTCTCTGGAAAATGCCCGCCCGCCCCCAGCTTTCACACCTTCCGCAACACCCTCGTCGAAGGACGCCTCTTCGCCATCGTCACCGCCCGCGGCCACGCCAGCGACACCCTGCGCCAGGGGGTCCGGCTCTTCATCGATGAGGTCCTCACCCCCGGGGAGCGTCAAACCCTCCTCGCTAACCTCCGGGGCTACCGCTTCTGCTATGACGGTCTCACCACCTTCGGCAGCGACGACGCGGAGATTGCCTACTACCTCGGCCTGAACCGCTACCACGCCGTCACCTCCCCCACGTTCAAGCATTGGATGACCGGCCAGGATCCCTCCTGCGATGCGGAGAGTTCCGAAAGCCGCAAGCAGTTCGCGATCCGCGATTTCGTCGAGCACGTGATCCGCATTCTCCACCGCACGGATCGGACGCTTCGCCGGCCCATCAGCGTCGGTTTTTCTGATGACGACCCCGCCAACGTCGCCGCTGTCGAAGCCTATATCCGCACGGTCCTCTCCCGCCACTTTCCCGGCGTCAAGTTCTGCGTCTACGACACCTCGGACCCCGAGACCGCCAACGGCCGCAAGATCATCGTCGCGGGACAACTGGGTTTGTTTGAGCACGCCACATGATTCCTTTCCTTCCCCCGAATCCCGTCTCGCCGTCCGCCCGGCCTGTGCTGCTCGCGCCGATGGCGGGCTTCACCGATGCGGCGATGCGCCGCGTCTCGCACGCCTTCGGCGCGGCCCTGACCTACACGGAAATGGTCAACGCCACGGGTCTGCTGCGCGCCTCCGACAAGACGTGGCATTTGCTGGAGACACTTCCCGGCGAAGGTTCCGTGGTCGCCCACCTGTACGGCTCCGAACCGGAGGAGATGGCTGCGGCGGCGGCGGCCGTCTGGCGGACCGGGCGCTTCGTGGCCATCGACATCAACGCCGGCTGTCCCGTGCGGAAGATCACCGCCAATGGCTGCGGCTCTGCCCTGATGCCCCAGCCCGACCTCATCGGGCGGATCGTCGCCGCCATGCGCGCGGCCTCGCCGCTGCCGGTGACGGTCAAGACCCGCGTTGGCCTCGTTCCCGACCGCATCCTCATCCACGAAATCGCGAGCGCCGTTGAAGCGGCCGGGGGCGCCGCCCTCGCCATCCACGCCCGCTTCGCCTCGCAAATGCACAGCGGCGCCGTCGCGCTCGACCTGCTCGCGGCGGTGAAGCAGCGCGCCCGCATCCCCATCATCGGCAACGGCGGCATCCGATCGGCCGCAGACGCCGCGCGCATGGTTCGCGAGACCGGTGTCGACGCCGTCATGGTGGGCCGCGCCGCCATGGGCAACCCCTGGCTTTTCCGGGCGATCGCCGACGCCCTCGCTGCGCCGGAGGACGCGCCCCCCCCGCCGCGCTCGCGCCCCGACGTCGCCGAAATCCGAGCCGCCCTCTCCGACCATCTCACCGCCGCCCGCGAGCTCCAGATCCAGATCCGGGCCAACCACCGACTCCCGAGCCGGGCGCTCGATCCTGAAGCGGCCGTGGTCGTGACCTTCCGCTGCCACCTCTTCCGTTACCTGTCCGGTCTGGCGGGCGCCGCCCAGCTCCGGGGCCACCTGTGCACCTTCACCCGCACCGCGGAGATCCTCGCCGCCGTCGACGCCTGCCTCGAACGCGAAGTCCAGGCCCGTGCCCTCCGCTCAAACGCCCCGGGTCTTTCCTAGCCCCTCGTTCGACGGGTCGGATTCGCCTGGGTGAAACTGTTGCACGCGCCTCCAGATGTTGCTATGATGCGGCCACACGAAAGCTTCGAGGAGATGTGTAATGGAACTCACACAGGATTTTCATCATCTGGATCTGATGAAGCACGCAAACGAGGTGCCCGCCCTGCAAAAGACCGAGGTGCGGCCCGTAGCCGTGCTCCGGTTCCGCGGCGTGGCCGACCCGCAGGGGATCGTCACCGGGCAGACACCGGCAACGCTGCGCGGCGTTTCCCATATAATTGTTGACTTCGGGCGCGAATTGGTCGGCTTTCTGGATATCACGGCCGCCGCCCACACACCGTCCGGCATGATCGTGACGTACGGCGAATCCATCGAGGAGGCGTGTGACACCGCGTGCGATTGTGATAACTGCTGCTGGTTCCACCTGCCGGAGGACACACACACCGTCCAGGGCGCGCCCACGGCGTATCGTCACGAGGGCCGGCGCGCTTTTCGTTACGTGCATGTCCGCTCGGAACAGCCGGATGCGCGGATCGAACTGCACAGCATGCGCATGACGCTGGTCCACTACCCGGTTCAGGACCGGGGCTCATTCAGTTCATCCGATCCGCTCATCAACCGGATCTGGGACCTCTGCCGCTACACGACCCAACTGTGCATGCAGACCTTTTACGAGGACGGCATCAAGCGCGACGGGCTGCTCTGGGTCAGTGACTACCGCCAGCAATTCCTGTCCAACTGGACGCCGTTCGGTGATGCCGCGCTCGCGCGGCGGTCGCTGATCATGTTCGCGGCCACGCAGATGGCCGACGGCTTCATCCCTGCGTGCGCGGCGGCGGCAGGCGGGCACCAACACACGGACGGGGGCTTCCATCCCGTGGACGGCATCAGCTACATGCCCGGGATTCCCTTTAAATTCGGCACGGCTAAGATGCTCCTGATTCATTACTCTTCGGACTACCTGAGTTGTCTTCTGGACTATGTGCTGCACACCGGCGACACCGCGCTTCTCGATAGTGTGTGGCCCACGGTCCAGCGCCTGATTGCCGCGCACGAAAAACACCCTTACGCACCGGGCAAGACCTACGCAACCGAATGGTACGGATGGAACTCATTGGGGACCATGCTCGTCCAGGTGATCACCGGCATGCGCGATGGCGCGCGGCTGGCGGCCTTGCACGGCGACCCCGCGATCGGCGCCCGCTGTGGCGCGCTGGCGGACCGGCTGCAGCAACGGGTCCTCGCCGAACACTTCGACCCCGCAGCCGGCATCTTCACGGACGATCCGAGCGCCGGGGCGGGCGGGGTCGGCGGCATGCACGTCAACACATTTGCGGTCTTGTCCGGAACGGTTGACCGGACGAACGGCAGGTGCATCATCGAGAAGGCCATCGCGGCGAAAGCCCGGCAGGCCGAATGGAGCGGCATGCGGATGTGGCAGCACGCGGGCGAGTTCGAGGTCGGCATGGCCGACGTGGCGCTGCAAGGAATGCGCGCGTTCTGGGGTTTCATGCTCGACCGGGGCGCCACCACGGCGTGGGAATCCTGCGATCGGAAGCCGGACGGCGGCTGGCGGAAACCCATCATCAGCCGCTGTCATGGCTGGGGCGGAACCGCCTGCCACCTGCTGTCGCGTTATGTGCTGGGCGTGCGGCCGACGGCGCCGGGGTTCGCCCGCGTTCGCATGTGCCCGCAACTCGGCGACCTGCAATGGGCGGAGGGCGTCGTGCCCACCCCGCGCGGTGATATCCGGATCGAACTGGACGCCAAGACGGGGGGCCGGGCCATCGTCCCCGCCGGAATCGAGGTGGAACCGGGCTGCACAATCGAGGTGTGCAGCCGCACTCCGCCCAAATCCCGATCATCCTAGAACTTCGCGTTGAATGCACCATCAAGGAACCTTCTGCCATGCCTAAAATCACGTTTATGGGTGCGGGAAGCACCATTTTTGCAAAGAATGTTCTCGGCGATGTCATGCTCAGCGAGGCGCTGCGCGACGCCCACCTCGCCTTATACGACATCGATCCCGTCCGCCTGCGCGAATCGAAGACGATGCTCGACAGCCTCAACGCCAACATCAATCAGGGGCGCGCCACGATCACCGCCCATCTGGGTGTGGCCCGGCGGCGTCAGGCGCTGAAAGGGGCCTCTTATGTGGTCAACGCCATCCAGGTCGGCGGTTACGACCCCTGCACGATCACCGATTTCGAAGTGCCCAAGCGCTATGGTCTGCGTCAGACGATCGCCGACACCCTCGGCATCGGCGGCATCTTCCGCACCTTGCGTACCCTGCCGGTCATGCTCGACTTCGCTCACGACATGGAAGCCGTCTGTCCGGATGCGTGGCTCCTCAACTATACCAACCCGATGGCCATGCTCACCGGCGGTGTGTTGCGGGGGTCTTCCATCCGCACAGTCGGCCTCTGCCATTCCGTGCAAGTCGTCGTCCAGAACCTGTTAGGCGCGCTCGGCCTGGAGGCGAAATATCCTCCGCACGCCTGTCGCTCGCGTGTCGCCGGCATTAATCACATGGCGTGGCTGCTGAAAATCACCCACAAGGATCGGGACCTCTATCCCGAAATCAAAAAGGTGGCCGCGCAGAAGCTCAAAGTCTGGCGGAAGGAACCGGACCCGAACAAGAAATCGTGGGATATGGTCCGGCTCGAAATGATGTTGCACACCGGCTATTACATCACGGAAAGCTCGGAGCATTTTTCGGAGTACCTGCCGCATTTCATCAAGGCGGCGCATCCCGAACTGATCGGCGAGTTCCGCATCCCCCTCGACGAATACCCCCGCCGCTGCATCAACCAGATTGCCGACTGGAAGAAACGAGCCAAAGAGCTGGTGGGCAATCCTGCGCTGACCCACAGTCGCACTCATGAGTATGGGTCGTATATTATGGAGGCCATGGAAACCGACCGCCCAATCCACATCGGCGGAAACATTCTCAACAACGGCCTCATCCCCAATCTCCCCCCCAAGGCCTGCGTCGAGGTCCCCTGTCTGGTTGACGCCAATGGCGTGCAGGGCTGTTTTGTCGGCGACCTCCCCGAAGTGTGCGCCGCCTATAACCGGACGAATATCAACCCCCAGATGCTCGCCATCGAGGCCGTCCTCGAGGGGCGCAAGGATCGCATCTACCAGGCCGCGATGCTCGACCCCCATACGGCGGCCGAACTCACCATCGACCAGATCCGCGCGCTGTGCGACGATCTCATCGCCGCGCATGGCCGCTGGATGCCCACATTCCGCTAATTGCATGGACACGCTTCCACAGCGCATCAGCGAGCTGAAGCGGCGGCGAAACGCCGTGATCCTCGCGCACAATTATCAGCCGGATGAGATCCAGGCGATCGCCGATTTCACCGGCGACTCGCTGGAGCTGTCCCGCGCGTGCGCGCAGATCGAGTCTGATGTGATCGTGTTCTGCGGTGTCTGGTTCATGGCGGAGACCGCCGCCATCCTGAACCCCGGCAAGACGGTTCTGATCCCGGACCCCGCGGCCGGCTGCCCCATGGCCGACATGCTCACGGGCGAACAGTTGCGAACCTTCAAGGCGGAGCATCCGGGCGCGAAGGTGGTCTGTTATGTGAACAGCACAGCCGAGGTCAAGGCCGAGAGCGACATCTGCTGCACCTCGGCGAATGCGCTGGCCGTGGTGCGCTCGCTCGGCGATGCCGAGGTGATCTTCGTCCCTGATCGCCACCTCGGCGGCTACACCGCCGAAAAGCTCGGCAAGCCGCTGATTCTGTGGCCGGGATTCTGTCCGACCCACCAGCGCATCGCCGTCGCCGAGATCGCCGCTTTGCGCGCCGCCCATCCCGGCGCGCCGGTGCTGGTCCATCCCGAGTGTGCCAAGCCGGTGCGGGACGCCGCCGATCACGTCCTGTCGACCGGACAGATGTGCCGCCACGTGACGCGCGCAGCCGAGCGGGTGTTCATCATCGGAACCGAGATGGGCATCCTCTACCGCCTCCGCACCGAAAATCCGGACAAAGTTTTCCTCCCGGTCAACGACCGGCTGCTGTGCCCCAACATGAAGAAGATCTCTTTGGAGAAGGTGCTGTGGTCGCTGGAAGACCTCCAGCACCGCGTCACCGTCGAGGCGGCGATATCCGCCCGCGCCCGCCAGGCGATCGAGGCGATGCTGAAACTGGAATGAACACCATGACTGCTCTGACCCACATTCCCCTCCTCCCGCGTCCCCGGGTTGTGCGCCCGTTCGAGGGCGCGTGCCGCCGGCCCGCCTCAGGCGTTCAAGCCCCGGTGGCCGACTGGCCCTCCGCAGAGATTCGTCACGATGACCGCCTCCCTCCGCAGTCCTACCGGCTGCGCATCACCCCCCAGGGCGTCTGCCTCACATCGGGAGATGCCGCGGGCGCGTTCTATGCCCGCATGACCCTGCGCCAGTTGGCGCGGCTGTGTCCCGAAGCCATCCCATGTGGCGAGATCGAGGATTCGCCGGATATCTTGATTCGCGGAGTCATGCTCGACATCAGCCGCGACAAAGTGCCGACGCTTGACACACTCTTCATGCTCGTGGACATGCTGGCCGAGTGGAAGGTCAACCACCTGCAACTCTACATGGAGCACACGTTCGCCTACCGCAACCATCGCGAGGTGTGGGCTGCGTCCTCGCCCCTGACCGCCGAGGAGGTGCGCACGCTCGACGCCTATTGCCGCGAGCGGTTTATCGAGTTGGCGCCCAACCAGAACACCTTCGGCCATTTTGAGCGTTGGCTCAAGCATCCGCGTTACCGGCCGCTGGCCGAATGTCCGGACGGCTTTCAGACGAAACAGGGCACGTGGCGGAGTCCGACAACGCTCGACCCGACCAACCCCGACTCGCTCGCGCTCATCGCCGAACTTTATGTCGAATTGCTCCCGAATTTCACCAGCCGGCGCCTGCACATTGGCTGTGACGAGACGTGGGAGCTGGGCGAAGGCCGCAGCCGCCCGGAGGTCGAACGGCGGGGTCTGGGGCCCGTCTATTTTGATCATCTCTCGAAAATCAAGCGCCTGGCGCAAGCCCACGGCTGCACCCCGCATTACTGGGGCGACATGGTCTGGAACCATTTTGGCGACCAGCTGGATCGGCTGGATCGCGAGATGGTTCACGTGGACTGGGGCTATTACCGCGCTTATCCCTACCGCGACCACGGGGCCAAACTGGCTGCGGCGGGACTCCCCTTCTGGTTTGCGCCCGGCACCTCCACCTGGTGTACGCTCACGGGCTGCAACGAGGCTGGCATCGGCAGCAACCGCTCCGCCGTCCAGGCTGGCCTGGAGTTCGGCGCATCGGGTATCCTGAACACCGACTGGGGCGACGGCGGCCATTGGCAGACCCTGCCCGTGAGCTTCATCGGCTTTGCCGCGGGTGCGGCCATCGCCTGGCATGAGGCCGGCAATTCAGACGAGGCGATCCGAGCGGCGCTCGACCCGCATGTCTTCCGCGACGCGGCGGGTGTCATGGGCCAGGCGGCCTATGACCTGGCCGACACCTGGACCCATGTCTCCGAGAATGCCACGGCTGCCCACATTCTCGACCAGATTCTCCATGAGGGCTTTTCCTGCGTGCTCCCCCGGAATGTCACCCGTGCAACCCTGGAGGCGGCAGACACCCACCTCGAGACGACGCTGGACCGGATGCGCCACGCGCGCATGGACCGGCCGGATGCGGCCTTGATCGTGGATGAATTTTCGCACAATGTGAACATGGCGCGGGCGGCCTGCCAGATGGGGCTGCTGCTGCTGGCGAATGATACGGGGCCGACCGCCCTCGCCCGCCTCGCTCCCGCTTTCGAGACGATCGTTTCGGAACATCGCCGCGTCTGGCTCGCCCGCAATCGCCCCGGCGGGCTTTCGGACAGCCTGCGCGTGCTGGAAGATCGATTGGCCTTGATACGTTCACGTTGACCGCGAAGCGGTTCACGTTCCTGCTTACGAGGAAGCGAGCGAAAGGCTCAGGCCAGCGCCTTTAATCTGCGGGGGTGTTAGCGCATCACGACGCGCAGACGCAACTTTGCCTGCCCTCGCGGTTGCGCAGCTCGATCTGATACGTCTTGCCGCGGAATGTCCGCTTCACCGTCGCCACCGTCACGCTGTCGGGCAGGCAGGGCTTGATCTCCAACCCGTCGAGCGTCGGGCGCACCCCCAGGATGTAGTGCATCATCGCAATGTGCATCCAGTTGGCGGTGCCCGTGAGCCAACTGATGCCCCCTTCGCCAAACCGATCATTGACCGGTCCGACAATAGACGAAACATAGACGTAAGGCTCGCGCTCGTAGTGATCGGGGCCAAACTTCTCCGACACCACCTGTGGCAGGATTTGACGGAAGTACTTCCAGGCCCGGTTGCCGTTGCCGAGCAGACACTCGGCAATGATCGCCCAGGTGTTGGCGTGACTGAAGATGCCACCGTTTTCGCCGATGCCGGGATTGGATCCCAGCGGCGGATCGGTCGGCTCGGGAATCCCTTTGAACGGCGGCGCGAGAATGCGCAGTCCGCAGTCGCTGTCGAGCAGTTCTGCCGCCGCCTCCATGGCGATCCGCCCCCGGTTCTCGAAGTCGCCGACGCCGGAGATCACGGCCCAGCTCTGGGTGTTGAGATAGATCCGGCCCTGCGCGTTCGCCGAGCTGCCCAGCGTCTTGCCGTTGCTGAGGAGCAGGCGGCGGTACCAGCGGCCGTCCCAGACGACGTCGGAGTTGAGAATCGCCGTGAGCTCGGCAATAACACCGTCGCACCAGGCGACATCCGCCGGGCGATTCCCGCGTTGCGCGAGGTCCTTGAACAGCGTGCAGGCATAGACCATCTGCATGCCCAGCATCACCGACTCCGCCTGTTCGTCGCCAAACAGGGCCAGTCCATCGTTCCAGTCGCAGTGAAAGAGGGTGGGCAGCCCGCGAGGACCGCGCCGATCCTGAATGTGCTTGAGTCCCCGGAGAATATGATCGTACACGGTGCCGGGGCTCCCGTCACGGAAGGGAATTTCTTCCTGCAGAAGCGCGACATCCCCGGTTTCGGCGATGAGGTTGTGGATCGTGTAGATCTGCCAAACCGTGTTGTCGCAGCGGTGGGGGGCGTCGCGGGTCGGGCGCGGATCGTCGGGAAAGAACGCGAAACAGCCTCCGCCGTCGGGCGTCTGCTGGGCGAAGACCTGCCGCATGCGCTGAAGGGCGAATTCCGGATCGAAGTTGGCCACGGCCATGGCATCCTGCGTCGTGTCGCGGTAGCGCAGCCCGTCGGTGCCCATGTGGTCGGTGGAGATGATGCGCGCCAGGTCGAGCGCAACCTCGCAATTGTAGGGAATCCAGGTGTTGACCATGCGGTCCACCACGGCATCGCCCGTTGAAACGGTGGTGCGCCCCAGGCGTTGCTGCCAAAAGGCGTCGATGGAGGCGATGCCGCCGGCGACTGCCCCGGCGCTCCGGTAGGTGCGGAACAGGGCTTCGGCGGCGGGCCAGTCGTCGGCCAGGGCAAAGGTGAAGCCGATGCGTTTTTCCGCGCCCGGCGCCAGATGCACGTCCACACCCTGCACCGCGCAGGCATGACCGCCGAGCGGCAGGTCGGAGTTGCTCAGGGAGATTCCCGGGCGCAGGGCGCAGGGCGAGGCGTAACTGCCGCTCTTGCCGATGAATGCCTCGCGCGAACATTCCCAGCCCGACAATTTTTCGCTGCAACCAATGAGCATGGCGGGAGAGAATGGCGCTTCAAAGACATGGTAGTCGTAACGGATCGCCCCAAGCGCGGGATCGTAGCGAAGCCCGAACTGATTCTTGAGGTAGCACCAGCCGAGGGCTTCGCGCATGAACTCGAGCAGTCCAAATTCCAGATAACTCACGAGCTGCAGATCGGCCGGAGAGGCGCCGGTATTGCGCACCGTCACGTGTCCAAGCAGCACGTCGTCCTCCGGCGGGATGCCCAGCGCATAGCAGACCTCCACCCCATTTTTCATCGCGGCAAACTCGGTCACCCCCGGCCGATGCCGGCATTCAAAGCGATCCAACGCCGTGCAACTGGGAGCGAAGTGGGGATTCCACACGTCACCGGTCTTGCGATCCCGGATATACAGATAGAAGCCCGGACGGTCGCCGGGGGCGGCGGTGTAGTGATAGCGGGTGATTCGCCGCGAGTAAGGTTCTTGATGCCAGAGCAGGCCGCCTGCGTTCTGGCTGACAAAGGCGTGGAGGCTCCGGTTGCCCAGATAATTGATCCAGGGGCGCGGGGTCTCGGGGGAGGTGATGACGTACGACGACGTCGCATCATGGAAGTGCCCGTAGGTTTTCATAAATGAGACACCTTTAGTGGCCGAGCATCTGGCTCAGAGCCGGTGATTTCTGATTAATTTCTGCGGATGTGAGGCCGACGATCTCGTGAGGAAAGACCACCCAGTCCGTGGTGGTGTGGACGTAGTAATCGGGCGTCCGCGTCGTGGTGTTGTGAGTGGGCTTCCAATAGACGGTGGCGATGCGGACGTCGGCTTGGGCGCCAGCGAGACGGCGCAGCACGGCGTTGGCGGTGCATCCGCTGTCAAAAATGTCGTCCACGATCAACACGCGCTGTCCCGGCTGGATCGAATCCAGCGCGGGATCCGCATATTCGAAGCGCGGCTCGCTGCGGCTGCCAATGCCGGTATACGAGGCGCACTTCAGCGCCATGTGGCGGGTGGCGATCCCGTGGTAGGCCAAAAACTCATGCACGGCGACGCCCACGGGCGTTCCGCCACGCCAGAGCGCGACCAGCGCATCGGGCGTCCAGCCGGAATCGAGTATTCGCCGCGCCAGCCGGAAGCTGTCCAGCAGCAGGTCATCGGCAGTGATGTAGATTTTGGTTGTCATGGCGCGCGGACACGGGAGGCGCTTGCCAAACCGCCTGATGCGGTTCGGCACGTTCAGGGTTCAGGAACACAAACGCCACAGGCGGGGTTTGCGCAGGGACATAAGGTAACAATATTTTGACGTGGGCGAAAGCGGAATCAGTGTAACGCGAGCAATTCTAATTATGGTCGTCAATATCGAAATCCAAATCGAAATCGGGACCGGGGTCGAATCCCCGCCTTTATCGTCGATCCCGATCCCGATCCCGATTTGGATCCCGATAGCTGCGACATGTGAAGAGAAGGCCCGTCCCGAATGGCGCTACCATTCAGGCCCGTCCCTTGCCAGGCCTCAATCGCCTTTCGGCTGAATCCGTTTTTCTGACACGCAGCCGGGATCCAGTTGATCTCCGCCAAAGGCCGCCCAAAGTCTCAATCGCCTTTCGGCTGAATCCGTTTTTCTGACTGCCCGACTTCCTCTGGCACATGGACAGCCACGATCTTTGCGTCTCAATCGCCTTTCGGCTGAATTGGTTTTTCTGACTTGCAAGCACTGATCAATAGCGCAAATATGAGCGATTGTCTCAATCGCCTTTCGGCTGAATTGGTTTTTCTGACGGCGGCGCGCATGGCCCGCGAGCTGCGCGGAGGGCTGCGGTCTCAATCGCCTTTCGGCTGAATTGGTTTTTCTGACGGGTGGACGCACGCAATTGAAATCCCTACTGGATTTCTTGTCTCAATCGCCTTTCGGCTGAATTGGTTTTTCTGACGAGGAGTGGGCTGACGTGGAAAGGCCCACGTCGGAGACGTCTCAATCGCCTTTCGGCTGAATTGGTTTTTCTGACGACCGCAGTGGCGCGGCGGATCGCCGCGGCGCTGCGTGATCGTCTCAATCGCCTTTCGGCTGAATTGGTTTTTCTGACGCGGTGTCGTTGGCTCTCTATGCGTGCGTGCGTGAGCCCGGTCTCAATCGCCTTTCGGCTGAATTGGTTTTTCTGACCAAAGCCTACAGCATGGCCTCGATGGCGTTCCTCGCCGCGTCTCAATCGCCTTTCGGCTGAATTGGTTTTTCTGACAAGCGCTGATCGCTAGCGCCATGAAAAGCGATATAATGGCGGTCTCAATCGCCTTTCGGCTGAATTGGTTTTTCTGACGCAGAAAGGTGGACAAAATGAAC
>VGWG01000074.1 GCA_016873675.1 Lentisphaerota bacterium
GACAGTGGGATGCGCGTCTGCACAGGCGCAGGATGCGCTGACGCTGGACGGATCGACTACGGTCGGGCCGATCGCCAAGGCCTTTGCCGAGTTCACCATGCGCCAGAAGCCAGGGCTCAACATCACGGTGAGTGAGTCGGGGAGCGGCAACGGCGCCAAGGCGCTGTTGAACGGAACGTGCCATATCGCCAATCTCTCGCGCGACCTGAAGGAGAGTGAGCGCACGGCGATGGCGGAGAAGGGCGTGAAGCCGGTTCAGCATGTGGTGGCCTACGACGCCTTGCCGGTGATGGTGCATCCCTCTAACAAGGTCAAGGGGCTGACACTTGACCAGGTGCGCGACATCTACACGGGCAAGATCACCAACTGGAAGGATGTCGGCGGGTTTGATCTCGCCATCGTCGTGGTCAGCCGCGATACCAACAGCGGCACCTTTGAGTCGTTCAAGGAGCTGGTGCTCGGCGCGGAGGCCAAGATTTGCGCGAGCGCGGAATACACCGGCAGCAATGGCGGCGTCCGCCAGCGCGTGCAGATGACCAAGGGAGCGATCGGGTATGCCGGTCTCGGATTCATTGACCGCACCGTCAAGGCGCTGGAGATTAACGGCGTGGCACCCGCAGCCGAGACCGTGATCGACAAGACCTATCCGATTGCCCGGCCGCTCTATATGTTTACGAATGGCGAGCCTGCGGTCGAAAGCCCGGCGGCTCAATTCATCGCGTTGAGCCGCACAGACAAGGGGCGTGAGATCATCGAGGAGATCGGGTTCATTCCGGTCCCGAAATGAGAAGTGAGAAGTGAGAAGTCAGAATACAGGAGTCAGAATATGAGAACACGCGGCCCGTGAGAGAGTTCCAGTTCTGAATACTGGCTTCTGAAACCTGCGCTTGCAGAACCGACGAAGGAGGTTTTGCAAGCGCCTCGGGCATCTACGAATATCCCGAGAATTCGGTAGTCGCAAGAAGAGCATCACTTAGCTGCACGTGGCACTCAGTGCGTGATGCGGACGGCGGGAGAAAGGCTTCGGATCGGCATACGATTCGGGTGACGTTGCTGCAACGTTCCCTTTATGAATCGCGCCGATCAGTGTGAACGAGGGCCAGAAACGGTCTTTGTTTATTCTCGATCCGACACGCACAGTCGCCTGGATACTATCGCCAATGATCGCCACGTTGGCTCTCGCCCCGAATGCCGTGACCTCGTACTGCTCGGTCGTGACAACGTCCTTGTAGACAGCCTGCCGTTCCAGCGTGAACACGGAGTATTCCTTACCGGCTTTGGTGGTGAACCGCTTGACGTTCACCACAACGGCCTCGAATGTGATGGTCATTTGATCATTCATACTGCCAACGGCTCCCATCTTGCCGCTTCGGGCGTGAGTTCGGTATCCCCAAAAAACACTTCCTGCGCAGGAAGCGGGGTGCCGGTGCGTCCCGGCATCCGGGCGCTCCGTGAAAACAGCGCCACGTTAGAGGAGGCGTATGAGCGTATGATAAAACGCAGGTTAAATATTCGTTAGTTGGGACGGTCGCCCATGCAGGTGCCGACCAGACGGGCGGCCCGGATCCACGGATGGTCGATGGGCACTGTGCGGATGATGCCCGCCACCTGTTCCAACGGCACCGGCACGCAGGTGTCGCCCTTGACACCGACCATGACGTTGTAATGACGTGCTGCAATCAGTTCGCCAGCCGTTGTGCCGAGACGCGTGCAGAGCAGCCGGTCGGCCGACGTCGGCGTGCCGCCGCGCTGGACATGGCCGAGCTGGGTCATGCGCGCCTCGACGCCCGTCAGCGCCTGCAGCTCGCGGACGATTCGGTTGACCATCGGTTCGCGGATCATCAGCGGTTCCTGCCGAGCAGCGGGGTCGGCACCGCCGTCATCGCCTGTTTTCTCCGGTTTGTTCTTGCCGTTCTTCTTTCCGCCGGGAACGCCGTTGCCTTTGCCCGGAGCGGAACCGATGGCCGTTGCGCCTTCGGCCACGGCGATAATGGAGAAACGCTTGCCGCTCTGACGCCGGATGTTCAGAAAGTCGGCGATCACGCGGAGGTCGTAGGGGATCTCCGGAATCAGGATCACATCCGCGCCGCCCGCGATGCCCGCGCCAAGGGCCAGCCAGCCCGCCGTGTGCCCCATCAACTCAAGCGCGATGATGCGGTGGTGACTGGTGGCAGTGGTGTGAAGCCGGTCGATGGCCTCGGTGGCGATGCTTTTCGCCGTGTCGAAACCGAAGCAGGTGTCGGTCATCGCGACGTCGTTGTCGATCGTCTTGGGCAGCGTGATGATATTGACGCCGCCTTTTTTCGCGAGTCGGAACGCATTGTTCTGAGTCCCGTTGCCTCCCAGGCAGACTAGGCAGTCGAGATGCATGCGGCGGGCGTTGGTGATCGCCACGTCGGTCATGTCCATCACCGTGCCCCCCATATCCATCTTGTGCGGCTTGTCGCGGCTGGAGCCCAGGATCGTGCCGCCGACGGTCAGGATGCCGCTGACCATGCGGTCATCGAGCGTCATGAACCGGTTTTCGACCAGCCCCCGGAAGCCATCCAGAAAACCGACCACCTGGATGTCATGGTGCAGCGCCGATTTCGCCACCGCGCGGATCGCCGCGTTCAGTCCGGGACAATCTCCGCCGGCGGTGAGGATCCCGATGCAGCGGTGGGGATTCATTTTTCTTTTCATGCGCTCGTCCTTTGATGCGCTAACCCCGGAGCGGCTGATTCCGCCGATAGGGTTCAAGCCGGGTTGGTTTCGTCTGCGTTAAACGGGTGCTTGCGGTCTGGGCCTCATCGAAAAGCACGCGCTGGCTGCGGCAGGGCGGGGTCTTTCCGGAGGGGCGGCAACGCCGATACGTTCCGTCAGGCAAAAGCCTGTGCGCCTGGACCGTGTCCTTAAAGTAGGTTTTCAGGATTTTCTGCAAGCGGCTCCGCGCCACCGGGCACAGGATCGGGACCATCAGTTCCACCCGCTTGTCGAGATTCCGCTGCATGCCGTCAGCGCTGGAGATGAACAGGCGTTCGTGGCCTCCGTTGTAAAAGCTGAAGAGGCGGGCGTGCTCGAGAAAACGGTCAATGATGCTGACGACCTCAATGTGCTCGCTGAGACCGTTGACGCCCGGCCGCAGGCAGCAGGTGCCGCGGATATTCAGCCGGACCCTGACGCCCGCCCGCGAGGCCGCGTACAGCGCCTCGATCAGCGTCTCGTCGGTCAGCGCGTTCATCTTGAGTATGATCTGCGCCTTTTCGCGGTTCGCGGCGCGGGCCGTCTCATCGGTGATCAGCCGCAGGAGCGCTGTCCGGAGCGTGAAGGGCGCCATGGCCAGCCGCCTCAGCGCTTGCGGCTCGGACGCGCCGGTGACCGCGTTAAAAAAGTCGGACGCATCGGCGCCGAAGTCCGGGGCGCAGGTGAACAGTCCCACGTCGCTGTAGAGCAGGGCCGTCCGCTCGTTGTAGTTGCCGGTTCCAAAATGCACGTAGCGCACGATGCCCTGCCGCTCGCGGCGCACGACCAGGCAGATTTTCGCATGGGTCTTGAGCCCGCGCACGCCATAGACTACCTGAGCGCCGGCCTGCTCAAGCCGACGGGCCTGGCCAATGTTGCGCGCCTCGTCGAAACGGGCCCTCAATTCGATCAACACCGTAACGTGTTTGCCGGCCAAGGCGGCGCGGACCAGCGCCTCGATGATCGCGCTGTCCCGTGCCGTCCGGTAAAGCACCTGTTTGATCGCCAGCACTGATGGATCATCGGCCGCCTCTTCCAAAAAACGGATGACCGGATCGAACGCCTCGTACGGATGAAGCAACAGGATATCGCGCTCAGCGATCTGCGGGAACAACGGTTCTTTGATGTTCACCGCCGGCGACGGCACGGGCAGCCAAGGCGCGTCGCGCAACGCATCGAATCCCTCGGCTTGCGCCAGCGGCAGCAGCGCGCGCAGTTCGATCGGCCCGTCGACCGGATAGAGGTCGGACAGGTCCACCTGCAAGTGGGAGGCTAGGGCGTTCACAAGCAGGCGGGAGGCCGACCGGTGTATTTCCAGACGAATACAGGCGGTTTCACGCCGGTCCTCAAGCAGTTCCTGCATACCCGCCAGGAGGTCGGGGGAGAGGTCCTCGCGCAGTTCGATATCGGCATTGCGCGTCATGCGGAAGGGCACGCACTCGAGAACCTGTTCGCCCCCGAAGAACCGCCCAATCTGCTGGGCGACGAGCTGCTCGACCGGCACGAAGACCGCGCCGGTCGGGTGGGGGGCGCGCAGGAACCGCGGCACGAGCGGCCCCAGCGGGACCAGCGCAAAGCGGTGTGCCCCCCCCTCTTGCGTCGGCGCGAGGCGCACCGCGCAATGCAGCAGCAGCCCTGCCGGTCGATAGGGGCGTTCGCCCGCCAGCGCCACCGGGGAGAGCAGCGGAAAAATGTGTTCGTCGAAATCACGAGCCACCCACGCCTGTTGTTCGGCGGACAGGCCGGCGAGGCTTTCCGGAAGATGGAAGCCCTTAACAGCCAACTCAAAAACCAGTGTCCGGTAAAGCGTATATTGTTCGGCAACCATCTGCCTGACCCGCCGCGTCACCTGCTCCAATTGCTGGCGCGGGGTCAGGCCGGTTAAGTCACGTCGCCGGATCTGTCCGGCCACCAGCAACTTCAGGCCGCCCACGCGGACCATGAAAAACTCATCGAGGTTCGATGCAGTGATGGCCAGAAACTTGAGCCGCTCCAGCAGCGGCAGATGCGTGTCGCACCCGGCATCCAACACGCGCTGGTTGAAGGCCAACCAACTGGTTTCGCGGTTAAAAAATCGGGGCGATAGAATCGATTTTTTCATAACCACGTCCCGTTTCAGCGCGGGGAGCGCACATAGCAGCGTCGTCCGTAAATCAGTTCGAACAGGTCGCCCTTCTCGCCGAGCGCCACCTGTTCGGCGCTGGAGGCAACCCGCCGGTCCGGAATGCAAATCAAGGCGTCGGACTCGATCTCAAAACGCAGGCGCCCCAGGCTCTGGTCGTGGACGCGGTCGAGCGCGTCGGCCACGCGCAGAATCGCGGCGAGTTTGCTGACGATCAGCCGGCTCTCATGCGGCAGCCCCGCATATTCGATATGGCTCAACTGCGGCATCGTCTTGCGGTGATACCGCGCGACCACGGCGATCAGGTTGGTCTCCGCTAGGGAAAGCCCGATGAATTCGGTGTTGCGGATGAGATAGAGCGAGTGCTTATGGTGGCCGCGGGCATTGACAAAAACGCCGATGTCATGCAGGATCGCCGCCACCTCCAGCAGCAGGCGGTGCCGTTCGGTGCAGTCGTGTTCGGACCTCAGCAGGTCGAACAACGCGAGCGCGATGTCCGTGACCTGGGCGGCGTGGCGGGCATCGTACAAGTACTTCTCACCGGTCTCGCGAGCGATCCGCACGACATGCCGCATCAGCGTCGTGGTCCATGCGGGATCGTCCACCGCTTCGACCAGCAGGCCGTCGCTAAACGAAAGGTGGCTCACAAAGACCTCTTTGAGCGAGAGCGTCTGAGCCATCGACAGGGCCATGCAGAGCGTCGGGCCGAGAATCTCGGCGTCGGGATAAGAAATCTGCCAGGAGCGGGTCAATTCCTCCACCGAGCTGTTCTTCACGTGGAGCGCCAGCCGTCCAAGTTCTGCCACGGAAAGTGTGGTCACCGCAGAGGCTGCGGCAGGCCCCGTCGCCGGCTTCGACCGGAGTTGAGCGGCGGCGAAACGAAGCTCCCGGCCCATCAGCAAGAGCCGGACAGGCTCGTCCTTGGCGATATTCTGTCGCAAATGGAGGGCCATCTCACGTGTCCAGCCTTCGACCATGTCGTCCAGTTGCAGAGGGGCTAACCCGGATGTCTCCATCTGCTGGCGGATACGCAGAGACCCCACGTTGTAGGTTTGAGAGAACAGAATGTCGCCATCCCTGCGGTAGAGCAGCCCGGAGGTGAGGCCGCCGATCTCCATCACCGCCACGCCACCCTTCTCCCACACGGCCTTCCTATCGGGAATGGCTCGGAACGCCAGATGGTAATAATAGCCGACCTGCCCCGGGTCGAGCATGCGGAACGGGATACGCGAGGCGATGGAGAGCCGGTCAAGAAACGCGTCGCTGTTTTCCGCCAGTCGGACGGCGGCTGAGGCCACAGCCTTGACTGACTCCGGCGGGATGGCGAATTCCGACAGCAGCTTGCTGAAGCTGCGTAGAATCAGCACGCATTGTTCGATCGTCGCATTGTCGATCCGGCGGGACTTCACCAAGTTGCGTCCGAGGGCAACGGACTGTTCAGCCCGTTCCAACACGCAGATGCCCTGCCCGGCGCGTTTTTCGGCAATGGTCAGCCGGAGAAAGGTCGCCCCGATATCAACCACCGCGACGGGTTTTGACACCGTCCGGACCTTGTTCTTCGTTTTCATGGCCCCTTACCGTAGCGGGCTTTTGTTTGATTTGTGTGAGCGCAACCACCTGCGCCGAGAGTATAACAATGAACCGTGTTGGATTTCCATCTTGAATTTCGCTGAATCAGCAAAAAGGCGCATCCCAGCAAAGCGCGTAGTGTTCGACAATCTCGGAGACGTTTTCCATTCGATCCAGGCCGCAGCATGCGCACCGGTGCTTGATCAGAAAGATCTTGTCATAGCGATGCCAATCATGTGAAGAGAATGAGAAATGCATGTATTCTCCGTTGGCTCCGCTCGCGTGAACAAGACGGATGGAGCAGTTGACGAACCGGCGAAGGAGATTCTGCATGCGCATCGGGCTGGTTGTGATTTGCAAAAACCGAGAAAAGCCGCTCGAACAAATTACTAACCGGAGCGACACGGATCTATCACAAAAACTTGGCATGATGATCACGTGACGAACAATAGGAGAAAAAGCATGTTGTCTGGAAAAATCGTACGGATCAGGTGGGTCAAGTATTACCCTTCCGCGCACAATCACGTGGCCGTCGGCGACTTGATTCATGAGACCCCGCATTATCTGACTGTGCTCTGCAAGGTCTATCATTTTGGGCGTGGCGTGGGGACCAAGACGGCGTTTCTTGTGCCAAACTGCAATGTCGGTGGAATCGTGGAAGGGGACAAGGCCGTCCGTTCTATACCGTGGTCCCAGATTGAAGTCATTAACGAGCTGCCTGCATCAACCGATTGGGACGTGAGGGCCCGGGTCTATGAGTCCGGCTTGTGCGTGTTGGATAATGCGCACCAGACCGTCATCACGCGAGCCATGAATGCGCGGCCCGGGTGAACAAAAAACACCGCTGTATAATCCCGGCTTCCGACGCTTTCATGACTGACCCCCTTCGCTCGGTCTCCATGCGCGTTGGAAGTAGTCTATTCGGAGCACGCCATGTCATCGAAATGCCGGTTGAGAAAATGCCAGAGCAACACCGCCACGTGCCGATGCCGTCGCTGCAATCACCTGATGCACGACTGGAAGGTGTCGCAGGTGGTTGAATTGCGCTCAGAGCTGCAGTGTATCACCAGCCGGGGGAAAATGCGCTACGAGCATTATGTGCTGCACAAGGAGCGCTGCGCGGTCTGCGGCGCCGAGCGGGAGCGCACCATGCGTAACTTAGTCGACCGGTGACAGGTTAGACGGCGCGCGATTCGTCTCGATCTCAACGGATCGAGATCCCCGCAGCAACAGGCTCAGCACCGCTCGCGCCAGCACGACAGCGGTGAAGAGGATGCAGGCCGTGCCGATGATGGTCGGATTGGCAGGCAGATCGGCGCGGTAAGCGGTTAGGAGCCCCGCCCACGTCGTTGCGATCGCCAGCGCCATGGCGGCTGCGAGTGCGGCCCAGAGCCGCCGCGTCAGCAGCAGCGCCGTCGCGGCAGGCAGGAGCAGATGGCAGAAGGTGAGCAGTGCGCCGCCGCTCTTGGACGCTCCCGAGACCACCAGCCCTAGCAGGAAGAAGAACACCCCCTCCCAGAGCCAGCATCGTATTCCCATGACCGTCGCCGCCTCGCGATCCAGAAACGCATACACCATCGGCCGCAGGAACAGGAGCAGCGCCGCAAGCGCGGGGAGCCCGGTCAGCAGCAGCGTCCAGCGGTCTCGCGGGCCGCAGATGATCACGTCTCCGTAGAGCATCGCCTTGATCTCCTCCAGCCCGACCCCGCTCTGCGCCACCAGCAGGACGCTGGCGCTGGAGGCGAGCAGAAAGACCGCGCCGAGCGTCACATCTTTGGGCAGGCGCTGGCGCCGGTCGGGAATCGTCAGCAGCAGCACCGCAACCGCTGTCACCAGCGCCGAACAGGCCAGCGGCGGGAGCCTGCAGAGCAGCGCCAGCGCCAGCCCGCACGTGGCCGCCTCGGAGAGGGCGATGCTGATGAAGACGATCCGCCTGAGCACGACGAACACGCCGAACGCGCCGCACACAGCGGCCATCACCGTGCCGCACACGAGTGCCTCGGGGAAGATCCGCACGAGCGCGCCCGCGTCTTGAACCATGCTCATGGGTTCTCCTCCCTGACGGTCTGCAGCCGTACGCGGCGGTTCTCGACGCGGCAGTGCGTGTGCGCCAGAGCCGTGCAGTGTTCGAGGCGGTGGTGGACCCAGAGCACCGTCTTTCCCTCACCCTCGTGCAGCGTCCGGATCAGGGCCAGCATCTCGGTCTCCGAAGCTTCGTCAAGCCCTGCGGTGGGCTCGTCAAGCACCAGCACGTCGGCCAGCGACACCACGGCGCGCGCCAGCAACGTTTTCTGCCGGAGGCCGCCCGAGAGCTCGCCAAAGTGCTTGTGCCGGTGCGGGACCAGCCCGAACCGCTCCAGCGCCTGCGCCACGCGCGCGCGCTGGTTGAGGTCGGGCCGGCCCCACGGCCCCAGTTCCGGGTAGAGCCCCATGCGCACGAGGTCAGTCACCGACAGCGGATAGATCGGGTCGAGCTGTTTCTGCTGCGGCACGTAGGCCGGGGGGCGCGCGCCAAAATCGCACACCAACCGGCCTCCTTGGTGCGGGATGAGCCCGAGGCAGGCCTTGAGCAACGTGGTCTTGCCTGAGCCGTTGGGCCCCACGAACGGAAGGAGGGTGCCGCGGGGCACCGTCAAATCGATGCAGTCGAGCACGATGTCCAGGCCGTAGGCCACCGTTACCCCGCGGCATTGGATCACCGGGCGCTCGCTCATAGGCTCCGGCTCAGGTTGGTGATCACGGTGTCGAGCATGTCGAGGTAGGTGGAGGCCTCCGGAGAACCGCCGGTCATCATCGGCAGTGATACGACCACCGCTTCTGTCCGCGCCGCAACGAACTCGGCGGCCTTGCGCGTGAAGAACGGCTCCTGCAGAATGACCCGGGCCTGGCGTGCCCGGGCGGCCTCGACGACGGTTGCCAGATGCTTAGCCGTCGGAGGTATCCCGGGTTTTGGCTCCAGTTGGAGGTCGCTCAGCAGGCCGAAGCGGGCCGCCAGATACGGCCAACTGCGGTGATAGGTCACCACCGTTTTGCCGCGGTGCGGACGCAACGCGGCATACCAGCCCCCCGCCTGAGCCTCTAGACCCCGCGCCGCCAGAAGCGGCTCCAGCCGGTTCTCCGCCACGGCTTTCCAGAGGGCTTCGCCGCCGATCTCGCCGACCCACGCCGCCCCGAACATCCGCGTGTCCAGCGCGTCTGAGAAGGTCTTCAGGTTTTTCGCGAAGGCGGTCTGGTGCGCGGGGTAGAGGGTGCTCAGCCGTTCGGCGATGGTTGCCGCGACAAGCCGTCCGTTGAGCGGATCGAGCCAGTAGTGGGGGTTGCCCGATGGGTGGACATCGCCCATGTCGCGCGTTACGCGCGTGGTCGGGACCTCCAGCCGGATGACGTGCGCCGCCGCATCGATGTGTCCGGGCGCGCCCTCGGCGATCCGGGGGTTGCGGGCGTCACGGAGGATCACCGGCTCCCAGCCGATCTCAAGTTCCATCCCCACGCGGATCCAGACATCCGCGTCCCGCGCCCGCACGATGAAGCTGGGACGGGCGGTCAGCGTGTGCGGATCTTCGCGCCCGGTCGTGATGCACGACACCTCGGCCAACGTGCCCGCAACGGCGCGGGCGATGTCCGCCAGATCCGTGGTTGTCGCTACGATGCGGATCTCAGCAGCTTGTGCGCCCAGCGCGCCCAGCGCTGCAAACAGGGTCAAACAGAGCGTGTTCATGGGAATCTCCCGGTTAGAAATCGTGAGCGGCGTGTTTGCCGAACGTGACCTGCCACTGCAGGGCGATTTCCCATGCGCGCTCCCGGCCTTCCTCAAGGGCATACCAGCCATGGCCTCCTTGCAGGCGGAGCAGGGAGAACTCCGAGAGCTTCCAGACGAGCATGGCCGCGAGGCGGCGGCTGTCGTCAAAACGCTCGCGCCCGTGCTCCGGGGTGGTGCTGGTGTTGGTCAGCCCCACCTGATCCCAGCGGAGGCCGGCGCGCCAGCGCGGGCGGAACCCATACAGGGTCTGGAGATAGTAGCCGTCCTGCTCATGTGTCCACGGCTCGCCGGCGATGCTGTCCACCCCGGTCAGATCCTGATTGCGAAAGAAGTACTCGCCCTGAACGGTGAAATCGCCAGCGCCGTGCGTCCGTTTGGCGTCGTATTTGTAGACAAAATCACATCCGTAGACGAACGTCCGGCCATCGGCGCCTTCGTCCTCGTCCTCGTGCCATACCTGATGCCTGCCGGATAGGGCCGAGAGTCCAAACTGTAGCGCGTTCCGGTCGCCGAGATCCGGGCCATATTTGACAAAGCCGGTCCACAGCCTCGGCGCGTCGTGCTGCGGCAGCGGGTCTTCGCCGATCACGTTGAACAGGTTCTCATTCGCGCCGTTGAAGGCCTCGGCACCGAAGAGGAGATAGAAGGAGGTTGGTGCAAGCCAAGTGAGTTGCGCGCCTTGCTCGGCCAGACCGTGCGCGCCGAAGAGGAGTTCGTAGACCAGCGGCTGATCCCAGAAATCCCAGTTGTGCGAGTGCTGGCGGTTGATCCGCCCGATGCCGCTCTTGAGCTTCCCGCCGCTGAGCGTGAGCCCATAAGGCAGTGAGGTCGTCTGGATGACAGCCTCTTCGAGTTCGGCGCCGTCCTCATCCACGGCCACGGTCGTCCAGGCGCGGAAATAAGGGTCTACCTCGGCCGAAAAACCGAGTTCCACGTGTCGCAGATTGAAGCCGTTGTGGGGACCATGATCGTGATGGTGGCCGTCTTCGTCATTATGGCCATGGCCAAACCCGGCGGTTTTACCACGCAGGTGGGGTGCCCCTTCACCCGAGGTGTGGTAGAGGGCGCCATCGAGCACGACAGCCAGGTCGAGGTCTATGCCCGTGTTGCCTGCGGCAGCGCTTCCGGTCGGTATGACAGAACGCTTGAGCGATTCGTATAAAGGCAGCCGGTCAACAGGTGACGACATCGGTTGCGCGTCGTCGGCTGCCGCCGCGCCCGACGGCCGAATCAGCGCCTTCAACTCGACGATCTCACGGGCGTGCTGTTCCTGCAACTGAATGATCTGCTGACGCATCGCCTTCAGCTCTTCTTCGAGCTTCTGCAGGCGAAGGGCATCAGCATCAGGTTGCGCTTCAAGGTGTTGTGTGGTGATCAGAAAAAGGGCGGCACCGGCCACAAGGGGTCGGGATCGACGAAAACAGGAGTTCATAGTGGGTATCCAGATCATCCGCCACGTGTGCGGCGGAGGGGGCATGTCAGGTCAAGAGAGGCGCATGCATGTGGACAATCAGAGGATGTCTGGACGCGCATGCGGTGGGAAGACGGTGCGGAGTGGCCGCAAGCCGTCACGGTCGAAGCGGCTCAGGCCTCAGCAGGGGGTGCGTGTGACCGGCAGGCTGGATAGACGGTGAAACGGGTCACGGGCACGGGTGGCGTGCGGCACGCGTGTAGATCGGGCGCGTGCGGCAGCATCGCAGCAGCTGCACCGGCAAACTCGGTGTGCTCATGGAACAGCAGCGCAAGGACTTGGCAGATCCAGCAGGGCTCAGCGCGGCAGGCCTTTTCGGCCGCTAGCGCCGTTCCGCCCTCTGTTGGCGCGCTGGAACTGCAGGCATCGGTGACCGCCGGTGACTCGTAGCAGGCATGCGCCGCCTCCCCGCCAGCGACAAAATGA
The DNA here is from genome assembly GCA_016873675.1 of Lentisphaerota bacterium. Lineage (NCBI taxonomy): Bacteria > Pseudomonadati > Lentisphaerota > Lentisphaerota bacterium. The sequence goes on from VGWG01000074.1 coordinate 12,070, forward strand.
AACCACGGCAACAGCGTGATCGCCGCGACCACCACCGCTGCACAGGCGCTCAACGCCCGGCGCGCCGCCTTCGTCACCAAACGCTCATCTTGCGTTTCCATGAATGATAAATAAGCAATCGCTATTCAGGTTGAACGGATATCCGCTCGTGGTAATCGGCCCGAAGAGACGCTTTAATTGCTCAAGACGATAGCAGAGCTAAGTAAGCGGCGTCAATCAAGAATGCAGCAGTTCTCCAAAATTGGAATTGCTGCTGTGATTCTGCCGTCGGTTGTGTTACCTTTGTCCCGCGAATAACGATTCTCGGAAGGTCAGCGAGTGAGAAGGGGCGGTGCCCATGAAAAAAGTGCTGGCTATCGGACTGGCAATAGGATGCATCGGAACGTGTGTTTGCGCACGCGGGGAGAACGCTATGAGCCAGATCTACGACTTCACGATGCGGGATATCGACGGGAAGGATGTGACCGTGTCGGCCTTCAAGGGCAAGGTGCTGTTGATTGTCAATGTGGCCAGCAAGTGTGGATTCACCGGGCAGTACGAGGGGCTTCAGAAGCTCTATACCACCTACACGAATCGTGGCTTGGTCGTGCTCGGCTTTCCGGCGAACGATTTTCTGAGGCAAGAGCCCGGAACAGATGCCGAGATCAAGAACTTCTGTACGTTGACCTATGGCGTGACCTTTCCCATGTTCGCGAAAATCTCGGTCAAGGGCAAGGACATCCACCCGCTCTATGCGTTTCTGACCTCGAAAGAGAGCAACCCGAAGTTTGGTGGCGCGATCTCCTGGAACTTCAACAAGTTTCTGATCGGGCGGGACGGCACGGTCGTGGGGCGCTTCGGAAGCCGCACGAAGCCCGACGACAAGGAACTCATTGCGGCGGTCGAGCAAGCGATCAAGGCGTCGGACTGAGGTGCGCGATGGACAAAATACGAATCGGTGTCAGCAAGTGCCTCCTCGGTGAGCCGGTCCGCTTCGACGGACAGCATAAGCACGATCACTTCATCACCGACACGCTGGGCCGGTACTGGGACTATGTCGGAGTCTGCCCCGAGGTCGAGTGCGGGCTGGGTATTCCGCGCGAATCGATGCGTCTGGTCGGCGACCCTGCCGATCCCCGCCTCGTGACGACGCGCACAGGCCTTGACCTCACCGCGCGCATGCAGGACTGGGTCGCGCGCCGCGTCGTTGAACTGGAGACGGAAGACCTGACAGGCTACATCTTTAAATCCAGATCTCCCAGCAGCGGCATGGAGAATGTCAAGGTCTACAACGGCAAGGGCGGTCTTTCCGGTAAAGCGCCAGGCCTGTTTGCAAAGGCTTTCATGGAGCATTTTCCAACACTGCCCTGCGAAGATGAGGGTCGTCTGAACGATCCTGACCTGCGCGAAAACTTCATCGAGCGGGTCTTCACACTCTGGCGCTTTCGCCAGGCCTTGCGAGCCAGCCCGACGCTTGCCACGCTGATGACGTTTCATGCCCAAAACAAACTGCTTATCCATTCGCACCACGAGACGCTGATGCGGGAGATGGGGCGTGACCTGGCCGGGCTGAAGGCAAAGGCGGCGCGCGCGTACATCCCGCAGTACGAGGCCAAGTTGATGCGGGCGCTCAAGACGCTCGCCACGGTCCGCAAGCACACGAATATTCTCCAGCATATGCTGGGCTACCTGCGCGATGGCGTAGACGAGGCGGATCGCAAGGAATTGGCCGGAATCATCGAGGACTACCACCGGGAACTCGTGCCGCTGATCGTTCCGGTGACCATGATGAGACACTACGTCGTCAAGCACGGCATCGCCTATCTCCAAGACCAGTACTATCTGAACCCGCACCCAATCGAGCTGAAGCTCCGGAACCATGCCTGAAACCCCGTCAACACCGGTCCGCCCGGAACGTATCCGCCCCCTGAACAGGTTTGTGGACACGGCGCCGGGCCCCGTGTTGTACTGGATGAGCCGCGACCAGCGCGCCGCCGACAACTGGGCGATCCTTCACGCGCAAGCGGAGGCGCTGACGCGCGGTGTCCCTCTGGTAACGGCCTTCTGTCTTGCGCCCGCCTTTCTCGGGGCCACGCTGCGCCAGTACGGATTCATGCTGCGCGGGCTCGCGGAGACCGAACGGGCCCTGCGGGATCTGGCGATCGGCTTCGTTCTGCTGCGGGGCGATCCCGGTCGGGAGGTGCCCGCGTTCGCCCGTCGCATCGGGGCTGGTTTGGTGGTCACGGACTTTGACCCTCTGCGCATCAAGACCGGTTGGCGCGCGGAAGTGGCTGCCGCCCTCCGCGTGCCGGCGGTCGAGGTGGACGCCCATAACATCGTCCCCGCATGGCACGCTTCGCCGAAGCAGGAGTACGGCGCCTACACGCTGCGTCCGAAGCTGAGAAAGGTGCTGCCGGACTTTCTCACGCCCATCCCGGCGCTGCGGCGTCATCCGTATGTTGGGTCGCACGACCCCGGCCCCGCGGACTGGGTCGCCGTCCAACGAAGCCTCCGGGTCGACCGGTCGGTCGGCGAAACGCGGGGGCTCACACCCGGTTCCATCGCCGCTCGGTGTGTTTTGCGGCATTTCCTCGCCCATACGCT
>VGWG01000075.1 GCA_016873675.1 Lentisphaerota bacterium
TACCACCTGCTCGTCCGCCCGGGGCTGGAGATCATCGAGGCTTGCGGCGGACTCCACCGCTTCATGGGCTGGAACGGCCCGATTCTCACCGACAGCGGCGGCTTCCAGGTGTTCAGTCTCGCCGGCTTGCGGAAGATCCGCGAGACCGGCGTCGAGTTCCAGTCGCATATTGACGGCCGCGCCCTGTTCATCGGCCCCGTCGAGGCCATGGCGGCCCAGAAAACGCTCGGCTCCGACATCGCCATGTGCTTCGACGAGTGTCCGCCCTACCCCTGTGCCGCACAATCGGCTTGTCAGGCGGTCGATAAGACCTTATTATGGGCGGGCTTATGTGCGAATCAGGCTCGCGCTCCGGGGCAGCTCGTCTTTGGCATTGTGCAGGGCGGGGAGTTCCGCGAGCTGCGGGAGCGGTGCGCGCGCGGGCTGACGGCCATCGGCTTTGACGGTTACGCCGTCGGGGGCGTCAGCGTGGGCGAACCGGAACCTGTTTTGCTGCAGGAGGTGGAGGATGGCGTCCGCCTGCTGCCGGTTGACCGGCCCCGCTATGTGATGGGGCTGGGCGACATGTGGCAGATGGCTGAGGCGGTGGCGCGCGGGGTGGACCTGTTCGACTGCGTGATGCCCACGCGGCATGCGCGGAACGGCTCGGCGTTCACGGCGCACGGCTTCTATCCGGTCAAGGCGGGCGCCGCCAAGTGCGACACGCGGCCGGTGGAGGCGGGGTGCGGGTGCTACTGCTGTCAGACGTTCAGCCGCGCCTACATCCGGCACCTGCTGAATGTGAACGAGATTTTGGGCGTACGGTTGTTGACCATCCACAACGTACACCGCTATTTGGAGACGCTGCGCGAGATGCGCGGGGCGATCGCGGCCGGCGCCTTTGCCGACTGGAGGCGCGCGTGCGCCGCCCGGTTGAGAACGGCGGCGTCCGTCGCGGACGCGTAAACGGTAAACGCCGGTTGATCCGGCAACACGGCGGGGAGACCCGCGGAAACGAGTGAGTATGGACAGTTTGAATGTGACGCTCGCGCAGGCCCAGCCGGGCGGCTTGGGCATGATGGTGCCGATTCTCCTGATGCTGGGCATCTTCTACTTCATGATGATCCGGCCGCAGCAGCGCAAGGAGAAGGAGCGGCAGAAGCAGATCGCCGAGCTGCGGGCCGGCCAGCGGGTGCTGTTCGGCGGCGGGTTCATCGGCAAGGTGGTCGAGTGCAAGGCGCACACCTTCATGGTCGAGATCGCCGCCGGCGTCATCGTCGAGATCGCGCGCGGCGCGATCACCCGCACGCTCGCCGACGATGAAGCGATCAAGGCGGATCCCGCGTAATCCCGGTTGACGGGGAACATGCCGGGTCGCCGCGGTCGGCGTCCGGCGTTTGGACAGCACGGAGGAGATGGACATGCACAGCAAACATGCGGTTTGGAAGTGGTTGCTTCTGGCGATCATCACAGTCTTTTCGGTCTATGTGGTCATGCCGCCCGAGAAGAAGATCCGTCTCGGCCTCGACCTGCAAGGGGGCGTGAGCTTCACCGTGCAGATCGACGAGGAGAAGCTTCGCGCGAATTACGCGGCGACCGATACCACACTCGACGCCGAGGCGCTCGAAAGCAAGGTGCGCAGTGCCATGGAGAACGCCGATGAGCGGGTCCTTGAGGTGTTGCGCAACCGCATTGACGGATTGGGCACCTCCGAGCCGCTGATCATGGCGGGCGCGGATCACCGAATCCTGATCCAGATTCCCGGCACCAACGAATGGGAGTTTGCCGCTGCCGAGCAAAGCATCAAGAGCGCGGCGTTCCTCAAGTTCCGGCTGGTTCACAAGAACAGCCAGAAGCTCGTCGACGCTTTGTTCGCCGAAGGCCGTAAACCCCGCGGCCATGAAATCGTGACGGTGGACGGACGCAGCTATTACCAGCGGACCGAAGCCTTCCGAACCGTGGTCAAGGACCCCGGTTATGCGCGTGAATTGTCCACGTTCCGCACCCCCGATCCGCTCTATGAGTTCATGCTGGAAGAGACGCGGTTAAAGAACGGTCAGACGCTGTACGCGCCGCACTTCGTGCTCCGCAAGGTCGAGATGACGGGCGACAGAATCTCGCGCGCCGATATCAACCGCGATCCCGTGACCGGCCAGATGCACGTGGGCCTCTCGTTCTCGAGCCTCGGCAAGACCGAGTTCGCCCGGCTCACCGCCCGCTACGCGCCCAATGGCCCCGGCAATCTGGACAGCCCCGTCGGCCGACAGCTCGCCATCGTCCTCGACGACACCCTCTATTCGGCGCCGGTCATCAACGAGCCGATCCCCACCGGCCGCGCATCCATCAGCGGCAGCTTCACCGCCCGCGACGCCGCGATCCTGCGCAACACCCTCAACGCTGGCGCCCTGCCCGCTCCGGTCAAGATCATCGAAAAGCGGATGGTGGGCCCGACACTGGGTTCTGACGCGATCAACAGGGGCGTGAACGCAGCCCTCATCGGCACGCTGGCCGTCTGCCTCTTCATGTTACTCTACTACATGTACTGCGGGTTGATCGCCAATGTTGCCCTGCTGGCCAACGTGGTGTTGTTGCCCGCCGGCATGATCATCGCCGGCGGCCTGCTCAGCGTCTTCGTGCGCGATGCCGGCATTTCCAACAGCATGATCCAGCTTCCGGTGCTCACCCTGCCCGGTATCGCCGGCATTGTCCTCTCGATCGGCATGTCGGTGGACGCGAACGTGCTGATCTATGAGCGGATCCGGGAGGAATTCCGTATCGGCAAGTCGGCGCGCGCCGCAGTGGCGGCCGGTTACGACCGCGCCTTTCTGTCGATTCTGGATTCCAACCTCACGACCCTGCTCACGGCCATCATCCTCTTCATCTTCGGCTCGGGGCCCATTCGCGGCTTTGCCGTGACCCTCTCGGCCGGCCTGATCATCAGCATGTACACCGCGCTCGTGCTCACCCGCATGGCGTTTGACGCCACGGTTCCCGAGAACCGCGTCAAGCCGTACCGCATGTTGAAGCTGATCGGGGCGACGTCCTACGATTTCCTTGCCAAGCGGAAACCCGCCATGCTGGCGTCGCTGGCCGTGATTGTCATCACGTGGGGTCTGTTCGCCGGGCGTGTCGCGCGTGACAAGAACGCCGTGCTCGGCGTCGACTTCACGGGCGGCGCCTCGGTCACGCTCTCGTACGTTGACAAGGCCGATCTGGGCGAGCTGCGCCGGGTGCTGAACGACGCCGGAATCAGTGATGCCGCAGTCCAGTATCAGAAGTCCCTGGAGAGCGGAGAAGGGGTTCTGGAAGTCAAGTCCAGCTTCGAAGCGATCGCCGGTGTCCCCATGGTCACGCGGGTGCAGGTCGCCTTGGACGAGGCGATGCCCGACAAGCACTTCAAGGTGATCGGCGACGAGCTCATCGGCCCGGCCGTCGGCAAGGACCTGCGCAACGATGCGATCAAGGCGATCATTATCGCGTTGATCGGGATGATCATCTATATCACCGTTCGCTTCCAGTTCGGGTTTGCGCTTGGCGCCATCGTGGCGCTGGCCCACGACGTGCTGGTGACCTTCGGCATCTTCACCCTGCTCGGGCGGCAGGTGAACCTGACCACCGTCGCGGCGCTTCTGACGATCGTGGGTTACTCGATCAACGACACCATCGTGATCTTTGATCGTATTCGCGAGGACATGCGCCTCGACCAGCGCGCCAGCTTCATCGAACTCGTCAACCGAGCGATGAACCAGACGCTCAGCCGCACCCTGCTTACCACGTTCACGACGTTGCTGGCGGTGGGCTCGCTGCTGATCTTCGGTGGCGGCTCGATCCGCGACTTCGCCCTGACGATGATCATCGGCATGGTCGCCGGTACCTACTCGACGCTCTTTATCGCCACCCCGGTGATGGTCGCCTGGTACAAGGGCCGCCGCCCCGGCTTCGCCGCCGACGGCAAGCAGGCGTAAGATGATCGGGGACGATTCCGGTATGGATGCAAGGGCGTTCGGTTAAGGGAGGCTCTTGCAAAAACCTGTTTTGCAAGCGCCTCAGGAGCCCTGCTTCACTCTCCATAATGAGTCCGTGCGCGATGGACATAAACGGTCCGACGCTCCTCGTCAATGGAGTAGACCAGTCGGTCCTTATAGGAAATGCGTAAAGAAAAGAAACCGGCCAGGTCGCCGACCAGTCTTTTACCGCAATGAGGATTGGGCGCCACCTGTTGCCGCAGGACGATCTTGAGTTTGTCCTTAAGGCGAGGTGGCAACTTGACCACGTCCCTGGCCGCCACCCGGGTGAAACGGATCGTGTAGGATGTCACGCGTCTTCTCCGAAGACCTCCTCACATGACAAGGTGTCGCCCCGGCGCATCTGGTCGACGGAAAGTTTCAGACTTTTCCTGAACCCAGGCATGGACAACAACTCCATAGTCTCCAAAAGGCTCTCATAGTCGTTCTCCGCCATTAAAACAACAGCGCCACGGCGGTGATGGATGCGGAACACTTGATGTTTGTCCATGGCTCCTTTGACCACGTCGAAGAAACCGCGTCGCGCATCGGTTGCTGTCAGGGTTGTCACGAGACCTCCAGTATGTACGTGTTTCAGTACATGTTGCCTGAACGCAGCCGATCTGTCAAGTGCCTCATCTATTTGCCAACATCGCCTTCATCTCGCCATCCAGCCGGGTCATCTCATCGCGCCAGGCGGTGAACTTCCGGGTGTTCGCCGCATCTTTTTTGGGCCGGGTTTTCAGCCACGCGTTCAGTTCCTCCTCCACCGCATGGAAACGCGCCTGCTTCGCGCGATAGACCGCGACGTCGGCCTTCGGGAGCTTGGCGAGGTGGATGTCGAGCCGGATATCGGCCAGCCGCTTCTCCTGCTTCGCGATCTGTCCGTCCAACGCGGCGCTCTTGCTCTTGAAATCCAGTTGCAATGCCGCCAATTCCTTCTTCGCGGCGGCGAGGGCCTTCGCCGTGTCGCGGTATTCCTGGGCGGTCTCCGGCGGGAGCGATGTGAGCTGGCCGTCAATCACCGACGCCCGCGACTGCAGGAGGGCGTTGACCTGGGTGATGAACGCGTCCGCCGTGATCTCGGGAGCCGCCGCCAGCCGGCCGAGTTCGGTCTGGCCGTCATCGTCCAGCAGGATGTAGGTGGGGAGCTTGCCTTCAACCCCAAACGCCAGATCCAGCGCCGCATTGCGCGAGACGTACTTCTCGGGGACGAGCGCGTCATCCTGGGGAAAATCAATCCAGACGAGCATGAGGGTGTTCGTGGCATAGGCGATCCAGGTTGATTTTGAGAACACCTCCCTGTCCATGAGCTTGCACCAGCCGCACCAGTCCGAGCCGGTGAAGTTGAGCAGCACGGGGAGTTTCTTCTCAGCCGCCACCTGCTTGGCGGCGTCGTAATCCATCGTCCAGCGCCCCGGCAGGGCGCCCTCCAGGGCGGGTTTCTCCGCCGCGAAAACCGAACCGGCGAACAGGAACGCGAGACAGGCTATGCGAACGTTCATGATACCTCCCAGGGGGTGTGACGGGTCGTAGTGATGGGTAAAGTATATCCGGCATCGACGGCCTTGCCAACCGGATTCAGGGGCGCCCGGGCGCATCCCCGTTTCACTGACCTGTCAAGCGGGCGATCCTGTGGACAGCCCTGTGACGTGGGCTAGCGCCCCGGCCGACGCGGCAGCGGTGGCGCGGGACGTATCGGACCGCGCAGACGGCGTGAGCGGTCTCGTAGATCCCGCTCACCCGCCGACCGGTGCGGTAGCGGCGGGCGATCGCAGGTAGGGCGGGGCCGCCGGACCCGCCGCTTTCCCGCGACTCGGATGCAAGCGCGGCGCGCGGCTGCGCCGCGAATGATCGAGGGGGTAACTGGGAATGAAAATCCGGGTTGTCTTTCGTCCTCGTCCTCGTCCTCGGGAATCGAGATCGAGGTCGAGGACGAGGACGAGGACGAAAACGAGTCATGGCAGCAATGTGAAGTTATAGGCAAGCGCGGCGGGTCCGGCGGCCCCGCCCTACCTTTCCGCGCAGGCGCAAGTCAGTGAAACGGGGATGCGCCCGGGGCGGCGTGCCGCTTGACAGAATGTTCGGCTTGCCGTACAATATGCGGCCGTCTGAACAAATCGGTCCGGCGGACGTCCGGCCAGGCGCCGGGGGATCACGGGAGGGGCGGATGGCACACGCGGCACCTTTGAATTTGAGCGCCAGCTTGGAGGATTATCTCGAGGCGATTTACCGCATCGTGGCGGAGAAGCAGGTGGCGCGGGCTCGGGACGTCAGCCGTCGACTCAAGGTCGGACGCTCGTCGGTCACCGGCGCCCTGCACGCACTCGCCGACCGCGAATTGATCCATTATGCGCCCTACGATCTCGTCACGCTGACCGACCGGGGCCGCGCGCTCGCCGAGGGCGTGGCGCGCCGTCACGAGGTGCTCGGTGACTTCTTTGTGAACGTCCTGGCCGTTGATCCCGCCGAGGCCGATGCGGCGGCCTGCAAGATCGAGCATGCCGTTCCCGAAAACGTCCTCGGCCGCCTCTTGGACTTCATCGATTTTGTCGACCGATGCCCCCGTGGCGGCGCCCGTTGGATCGACGGGTTCAAGCACGCCTGCCACACCGATAAACGGCCCGGTCATTGCGAGACATGCCTCGCCAGCGCGATGGACCAGGTCACGTCGAAACAGCGGAAGGAGACGCACATGGAACACAGCGGAGCTAAAGGGGCGGGCCACACCCTCGCCGATCTCAAGCCGGGGTCCAAGGCGACCATCCTCACCATCGGCGGCGCGGCGGGCGGCATCCGCCGCCGCCTGCTCGATATGGGCGTTACCGCCGGAACGCGCGTGGAGGTCGAGCGTGTCGCGCCACTGGGCGACCCCATCGAGGTCAAGATCAAGGGCTATCACCTCACCCTCCGCAAGGAGGAGGCCGCCCGCATCCACGTGGAGCGCGCATGACGACCGTACACCACTCCCATCAGACGCACCATCCGGCCCCGCATCACGCGGGCGTCCCGCTGACCCACACCCGGCCCGGCCAGCGGATTCGTGTCATCGCCGTAGACGCCGGCCATGCCCTCGTCGCACGGCTCTGCGCCCTGGGCCTCACCCCCGGCATCACCGCCGAGGTGGTCGCCGTCGGCGCGGGCCCCGTCGTTCTCAATGTGATGGGCAGCCGCATCGTTCTCGGGCACGGCATGGCTGACCAGGTGCGGGTGAGGCTCGCCCCCGTGGCGTCGCCAGCGCGGTAGTGATTGTGAAAGGAGCATTTGGCATGGCGGACATGATCAGCCGGGACAAAGCCGAGGCGGCGGCAGACAACCCGCTCACCGTCGCCCTGGCGGGCAACCCGAACGCGGGCAAGACGACCCTGTTCAACGCGCTCACGGGCGCCCGGCAGCATGTGGGCAACTACCCCGGCGTGACCGTGGAGACCTTTCAGGGCTCCTGCATGCACGGGCGGACCCGGCTGAACCTCGTTGATCTTCCTGGCACCTACAGCCTCACGGCCTATTCGCCCGAAGAGCGGGTCGCCCGGACGTTTCTGATTCAGGAGCGTCCCGATGTCGTCGTTGCCGTCGTCGACGCGACCAATCTGGAGCGGAATCTCTACCTGGCCGTGCAGATTCTGGAGCTCGGGTTGCCGCTGGTGCTGGCGCTCAACATGTCGGATCTGGCCGCCCGTCGCGGCATCGCCTTTGATCTCACGCTCCTGCAGACGCTCCTCGGCGCGCCGATCATTCCGACGGTTGGCAAAACGGGTGAGGGCAAGGCGGAGCTGCTCGACGCGGTAATCGCCACAGGCCGCCGCGCAGCATCCTCCACCCCGCTGCGCATCGATTACGGCGAGGCGCTGGAAGCCGAGATCGCGCCGATGCAGCGCCGGCTGGAGACGCTCGGCGCGCTCCCGGACGGCATTCCGGCCCGCTGGCTGGCGGTGAAGCTGCTCGAGGGTGACGCCGATCTGGTTGCGCGGCTCGCCCACCCGGACATCGCCGCCGCTGCTGCGGAGGCGGCTCATCGGCTGGAGTCGCTCGTCGGCGATAGCGCCGAGGCGCTCATCGCCGACCGCCGGTACGGCTTCATCTCCGGCGCCTGCCAGGAGGCCGTGCGACATACCGTCGAGCGCCGGCATGAGTTTTCGGACACGATCGACACCGTGGTCACCGACCGGCTCTTTGGCCTGCCGATCTTTCTCGGTCTGATGTATTTCGTGTTCACCCTCACCTTTACGCTGGGCGGCCCCCCCATGCAGTGGATCGAGTCGGGGTTCGAAGTCCTGCGCGGGGCCATCGGCGGACTGTGGCCAGCGGGCTCCGCCAGCCTCTTGCGCAGCCTGCTGGTCAACGGGGTCATTGGTGGCGTGGGCGGCGTGCTCGTCTTTCTGCCCAACATCCTCCTTCTGTTTCTGGCCATTGCCATCTTGGAGGACAGCGGCTACATGGCGCGCGCGGCCTTTCTGATGGATCGCATCATGCACAAGATGGGGCTGCACGGAAAGAGCTTCATGCCGATGCTGATCGGTTTCGGCTGTTCCGTTCCGGCCATTCTGGCCACGCGGACGCTGGAAAGCAGGCGCGACCGGCTGACCACGATGCTGGTGGTGCCGCTGATGAGCTGTGGCGCGCGGCTGCCGATCTACGCGCTGATCATTCCGGCGTTCTTTCCTGAACCCTGGCACGGACCGGTGCTGTGGGGCATTTACCTGATTGGCATCGCGCTGGCGGTCGTCAGCGCCAAAGTCCTGAAATCCACCCTTCTCCGTGGCGAGACGCCGCCCTTCGTGATGGAGTTGCCGCCCTATCGGATGCCGACGCTGCGCAGCCTATCCATTCACCTGTGGAACCGCGGCGGCGCCTATCTCAAGAAGGCAGGGACGATCATCCTTGGCATCTCCGTCATCCTCTGGGCGATGCAGCAGTGGCCGGGCCTTCCCGCCGGGCAGACGGAGGCGTTTGCCGAGCGGCGTGTCGCCGCCGAGGCGCTGGTCGACGATGCGGCCCGGGAGCAGGCGCTCGCGGCGGTCGGTGGCGAGGAGGCCGAAGCGTCGCTGCGGGCCTCGCTGATGGGGCGCCTCGGCCGCAGCCTGGAGCCGGTGTTGCGTCCCTGCGGCTTCGACTGGAGGCTCTCCACCGCCATGATCGGCGCCCTCGCCGCCAAGGAAGTTTTTGTGACGCAGATGGGCATCATCTACGCGCTCGGCGGGGAACAGGACGAGGCGTCGGTGCCGCTGCGCGAAAAGATCCGGGCCGACTACACGCCGCTCGCGGGTTTCTGCGTGATGCTCTTCTGCCTGATCAGCGCCCCCTGCATGGCCACCATCGCCGTGACGCGCCGCGAGAGTGGCTCGTGGCGCTGGGCGCTGCTCCAGCTCGGCGGTCTGACCCTGCTGGCGTGGGTCGTGACCGCCGCCGTCTTCCAGATCGGCAGCCTGCTGGGAATCGGAACCTGAAGGAGGGCACCCGCCATGTGGGAAATCGTCGTTGTCGTGATCATCGTCGCCGGTGTTCTCGTCCTCACCGTCCGCGCGTTCTGCCGCGATGTGTCCGGACGCAAGGGGCGCTGTTCGTGTGACTGCTCCGGGAGCGGCCCGCGCCCGTGCGAATCGAGACCAGCGTCACGGAAAACAACCAGCACAACGGATTGTCACTCCGCCAAATAGGGATTGTCCCGCTTTTCGATGGCCAGCGTCGTGGTGGGGCCGTGGCCGGGAATCACGAGGGTGTCGGCCGGAAGGGCCGTCAGGCGCCGAAGGGAGAGCTGAAGGGTTTTGCCGCATCCGCCGGGAAGGTCGGTGCGGCCGACGGACCCGGCGAAGAGGGTGTCGCCACTGAGGAGCAGCTTGTCTTCTTTAAACCACAAACACTGGCAACCGGGCGTGTGGCCGGGTGTGTGGAGCCTGTCGGCGGTGATGCCGCCCGCCGTCAGGGGCGGGGCGTCCACAGGTGTCGGCACCAGGGAGGCCGGCCGCGCCGGGACCGAGAAGTACGGAGGAAAGCGATTCAGCGACGAGAACGCGAAGGAGACATCGCCCGCATGCAGATGGACGGGGGCAGGGTGCGCCGCGAGAAGGGCATCCAGCGCCGACACATGGTCGATGTGCCCATGGGTCAGGAAATAGAGGGCGACTCCCATCTCATGCTTATGCAGAAAATCGAGGATCACCTCAGGATCGGCGCCTGGATCGATCACCCAGGCAGCACGCGGGTCTTTCCACAGCACCACGCAGTTCACCTCGAACGAGCCGACAACAATGATTTCGTAATTCATGGGTAAGAGCATACGCCACGCGGGGGAGTGAAGGCAATTTTCTTTTCAGCGAAGGCTCTTGCCAAACCGCGTAAGTGCGGGCGTGGCACGGGCATCCTGCCCCTGTTTCACGGGCGGGACGCCCGTGCCACGGGGGTTTTGCAAGAGCCTCAGCGGATCTGGCCGGCGCCGGTGACGCGGTACTTGTAGGTGGTCAGCTCTTCGAGTCCCATAGGGCCGCGGGCGTGGAGCTTGTCGGTGCTGATTCCCATTTCGGCGCCCATGCCGAATTCGCCCCCGTCGGTGAAGCGGGTCGAGGCGTTAACGTAGACCGCTGCCGAATCGACCTCCTTGAGAAAACGGTCGGCGGCCTGGCGATTGGCGGTGATGATGGCGTCCGAGTGGTGGGACCCGTGGCGGTTGATGTGGCTGATGGCCGCCTGCAGCGACGGGACGACGCCGATCGTGAGGATCAGGTCGAGGTATTCGGCGGACCAATCGGCCGCAGTCGCCGGTGCAAAAGCCGGAATAATCGCCCGCGCGGCGGCGTCGGCTCGGATTTCGATGGCGCGTCGCGCGGCCAGCTCCGCGAGCCGGGGGAGAAAAGCGGCGGCAGCCTGTTCATGCACCAGGAGCTTTTCGATGGCGTTGCAGGTCCCGGGGCGTTGGCATTTGGCGTTCTCGGCAATCCGCAGTGCCATGTCGAGATCGGCCGTGGCGTCCACATAGAGATGACACACCCCCTTGTAATGCTTCAGGACGGGGACGCGGGCCTGCTCAACCACGGCGCGGATGAGCGACTCGCCGCCGCGGGGGATGACCACGTCGACACAATCCTCAAGCTGCACGAGTTCGCGCACCGCCTCGCGGTCGGTTGTGGGGATGAGCTGGACGGCGTGGGCGGGCAGGCCCGCGCGGACGCCGCCCGCAGCCAGCGCCTCGGCGATGGCGAGGTTGGAGCGGATCGCCTCCTTGCCGCCGCGCAGGATCACGGCGTTGGAGGTCTTGATGCACAGAACGGCCGCATCGGCGGTGACGTTGGGGCGCGACTCGAAGATGATGGCCACAACGCCGAGGGGGACGCGGCGCTTCTCGATGACGATGCCGTTGGGGCGGGTGCGGCGCCAGATGCGGCGGCCGACGGGGTCAGGGAGCGCGGCGACCTCGCGGACGCCGCCGACCATGGCGTCGAACCGAGCTTCGGTGAGGGTCAGGCGGTCCACCAGCGCGGCGGAGAGACCGGCGGCGCGGCCATCGGCGACATCGGCCGCATTGGCGGCCTGGATGGCGGCGCGGCGGGCGAGGAGCTCGTCGGCCATGGCCAGCAGGATGGCGTTCTTACGGCGGCTGGTGAGGCCGATCAGGGCGCGCGAGGCGGCGAGCGCCCGGTCGCCGATCTGGCGGATGTGGTCATGAAGTGCGGTATCTGACATGGCTGGTGCCTCCCTGGTAAACAATGGATTCATTTCCCTGTTCCCTCCGGCTCCGGGCCAGAGGCGCCGCGCGCGGGTTTTCCCTTTCCCAGGCTCACTGATCCAGAATGCCCTGCGTTTTGGCGAGGCCGGGCCTGCTTTGACAAAGGCCGCCAAGTTTGTTGCGCGCGAAGAGAGCCCCCTGGATCAGGTTGCGGACGCAGTTGTCATCGTTGATCAGGAATCCGGCGGCAGCAGAATCCGTGATGATCAGCCCGGTGAAGACATTGTCCGTGCATTCGGTGTCCGGGATGACGATCCACCGGCCCTCGGGCTGTGCCGCCAGTGGGGCTGCCGAGCTCGTGGCGCTGGTCGACGCCAGGGTATCTGTCGTAGTCACGGCGTCGGCGCTCTTGGGGGGTGTGGGCGCCGTCCAAGGGCCCACGGTATTCGTTGCCGCCTGGGACATGAAGATTCCGTGTTCACGGCTATTGCGGATCGTCACGCCCTGAAACAGGTTTTCACGGGAGTCGCGCATGAAGATTCCGCACCCATTGTCAGTGAGGATGGCATCGGAGATAGTGTTGTTGCTGAACTCGTGATCGAGCGAGAGGCCCGCGCCGTGATTATCATACAGGTACATCCGGGTAAAGAGGCTATCTTCGGTGACATAGGCGGCCAAGCCGTCAAAAAAGTTATCCCATGCCGCGTAGTCGGAGATCGTCAAACGGCGAACGCTTTTCTCGGTGACCAAGCCTCCGGATCGGCACCGGTAGGCGCGGACGCGTTCCACGGATGCATCGCAGACGCTTCGGATGGTGATGCCGTTGTTCCGGATCTCGCTGCCTTCTCCCTCGATGTTCCAGCATTCGACCTGCTGATGGTCGCGATTGCCATCGATATCCACATCGCTCACCCGGAGGTTCCGCGTGATGCGGGTGGGAAAATTGGAGGTCGAGCCCAGAATGAGAACGGGGCAGTTGGCCTCATTGGCCAGACGCAGAATCGTGGCAGATCCGGCGCCGCGGAGTGTCAGGTTGTCTCGGCTCAGGCAGATGGGCTGGTTGACGGTGTAGACGCCCGCTTGCAGGATCACGGTGCCGCCGGTCTCCGGAAGGGTGTCCAACGCCTTCTGGATGTCCGCCGCAGAGGATGTTGGCCCCAAAACGACTTCGCTCACGACTTCATTGACGACGGTACTGACAACAGTGCTGATGCTATCGCTGGCGGCTTCGCTGACGACGTTGCTGACGACTCCGCGTGCGGCTCTTCCCCATGGCCAAGCCCGGGCTGGGCTCGCGCAGAGAAGTGTGATCATCACCAGACCGGTCAAGCGTTTAGCGCTCAGGAATGTTTTCATCTTTTTCATCTTTGCGGAGTTAAAGGCCGGTTTCGCACGAAAAACAGGGAGGCAGGATAGCAACTTTTGGCTTCAAAGGCATCAAGATTATGCGGGCGCTTTCAGGTCAAACGCAGACTCTGAAGCCGCCGTCTGGGTCAGCTTGAGGCTCTTGCAAAACCCCTTGTGGTGCAGGCGTCCCGCCTGCAGAATGTGGAAAAGTCTTGGAATTGCAGGCGAGACGCCTGCACCACTGCCAGTCGGTTCAGGGTTTTGCAAGAGCCTCTCCGGTAAATGATATCCAGCATGATGCCCAGCGGGTCGGAATTAGAGTGGCGTTGTCGCGCTTGACTCCAAGAGTGCCGGACACGAATTCCATGCCGCTACCCATTTGGCCAACAGATCCGTGCTACCGCCGGGGGTGATGTGCGCGAAGTAGGCCTCGTCGCCGAGGGCGGCGACAATCTCATTGCGGCGGTGGGCGAGGGCGGCGGTAACGCGGGTTTCCGTGTCGGGAAAGGCCGAGAGGATCAGCAGTCGGCCGTCGGAAAAGGGCTGACGCCACTCGGGCGGAATGCGCTTGGGCAGAGCCCGTGCCGGGCAGATGATGATGGGCTGCTTGCCGCGAAGCAGGATTCTCAGGCATTCCCGCTCAACGGGCGAGTGAAAGCCGCTGATAATGCAACGCCCGGCATCGCGCCAGTGCGCCGACTGGTCGTAGGCGGCGAGGATGGCGCTGCCGGGACATCGTGCGGAGCAGAAAAGCGCGGTCTTGGGCAGGGCGAGCAGGTCGAGGTTGCCGAGGGCGGTGAGAGAAGATGGGGCGGATAAGCCTAAGCGTGCGGACAAAAACGAAGGGTAGGCCGAGTCGCCTTTGCTGATGATGTAAACTCGGTTACGTTCATTGCCATTGGTGAGCCTCATTGTCACCCCCGCGTCTCGCCTAAAGAGGCATGATGAGTTGCTGTGGTGTCGAAGGATCGATCATCGGGAATGGCGCAACACCCACAATCACCCAAGGGTTAGGGGCTACGTTGTGCCACTGTTGTGTTGTCCCCAGGAAGAAATGAAGAACGCGTTCGACCGGCATTGGCTTCTCCGAATTAGAGGTCGGCCGCTTGCGCTCCGATTCTTTTTCCGACGGCACGGGCGACCCGTGTGCGATGGCAATACTCCGGTTGTGCCTCATAACAGGTCAAGGCTACACACGCGCCGCCCGTGACCCAGGCGGCGATCTGGTTGACCGCATCCGGCTCGTTCGCTAAAACCGTCTGCTCGTATTGCTTGAACAGCGCCTGATAGTCGGCCAGGCTTATCAAATCCTGCCGGGCGTCAGACGCAATTCCCAACTGCGGCAGGTGCTCATAGCGGATGTCCAGTTCGGAGCAGGCATGCGAAAGCGTCTTCTTGGAGAACCCGAACTTACGGCTCAGGGGGTTCTTGCGGACATCGCACAGGATCGAGATGCCGGC
>VGWG01000076.1 GCA_016873675.1 Lentisphaerota bacterium
TGCCGACCACCCGCGAGCTTGCGGTGCAGCCCGACGCCGCCGAGACCCGGCCCGAGGCCACGACCCGGCCCGACGACATCGCAGTCAACACCGAAAACCTCTGAGGCGCTTGCAAAACCTCCTGCGTCGGTTCTGCAAGCGCCGTATTCAGAAGCCCGAATTCAGAATTCAGGATGGGAACGTGTTCTCATATTCTGACTCCTGACTCCTGACTCCTGTCTTCAGATTCCGACTCCCTGATCCACCCGCCTTTCCACATAATCGCAAGCGCGCCCTATCGGCGAAAAAAGACAAAAAAGAGTTGTATTTTCACCTTAAAAAACATACACTCTCTGGAACTTTATTAACACGAGAGGCGCTTGCAAAACCCCTTGAGGCATGGGCGTCCCGCCCATGAATCACGGGCAAGATGTCCGTGCCGCTGTGGATGGCAGATGTTTCGCATGAGCCTCACGAGAAAATGGTATGTCCCAAGATAGTTCTTCCTCCGCTTCAGACGATCCTCACACCTCGCCCGCCCCCGTCTCGCCGGGCGGCGATTACACGGCGGCCAACATCACCGTCCTCGAGGGAATGGAGGCGGTTCGCAAGCGGCCCGCCATGTACATCGGTGACACGGGCCAGCGCGGATACCACCATCTGGTCTATGAGGTGGTGGACAATTCGATCGATGAGGCCCTCGCGGGCCATTGCACGCATATCGAGGTTACACTCAACCCGGACGGGTCGCTGAGTGTCACGGACGACGGCCGCGGCATTCCGGTGGACATGCACCCCACCGAGGGCCGCCCCGCCCTGGAGGTCGTGCTGACCAAGCTGCACGCGGGCGGCAAGTTTGACAGCTCGAACTACAAGGTTTCGGGCGGCTTGCACGGCGTCGGCGTCTCCTGCGTCAACGCCCTCTCCGAATGGCTCGTGGTCGAGGTGCGCCGCAATGGCAAGATTCACCGCCAGCGCTTCGAGCGGGGCATCCCCGTCTCGCCGCTGGAAATCATCGGCGACACGCAGGGTCGCGGAACCCAGGTGACGTTCTTCCCCGATCACACCATCTTTACCTGCCGAGGCTTTCAATGGGATATTCTCGCCAACCGGCTGCGCGAGCTGGCTTTTCTCAACCGTGGCGTCCGGATCACGTTCTCCGACATCGACTCGGGTCGGGTGGAGACGTTCCTGTTCGAGGGTGGCATCGTCGAGTTTGTCGCCTATCTCAACAAGAACAAGTCGGCCGTGCATCCGAATGTCATCTATATTGAAGGGACCCGCGAGGCGGTCGTCTGCGAGATCGCGATGCAGTACACCGACGCCTACAACGAGAACGAGCACTGCTACTGCAACAACATCAACACCATCGAGGGGGGCACCCACCTCAGCGGTTTCCGCTCGGCGCTGACCCGCACGGTGAACAAGTATGCGGCGGACAAGAACCTCAGCAAGGCCAATGACGAGGCGATGAGCGGCGACGATATCCGCGAGGGGCTGACGGTCATCATTAGCGTCAAGGTCCCGCAGCCGCAGTTCGAGGGGCAGACCAAGACCAAGCTCGGCAATGGCGAGGTCGAGGGGATCGTCGCCCAGATCGTCAACGACCAGCTCGGCGCGTTCCTGGAAGAGAACCCGTCGGTCGCCCGCAAGATCATTGAAAAGGCGGTCCTGGCCGCCCGCGCGCGGGCCGCCGCCCGCAAGGCGCGAGACCTCACCCGCCGCAAGGGCGCGCTCGACAGCGCCGCCCTCCCCGGGAAGCTGGCCGATTGCTCCGAGCGCGACCCCGCCAAATGCGAGTTGTACATCGTCGAGGGCGACTCGGCCGGCGGCTCGGCCAAGCAGGGCCGAAACCGCGAAACGCAGGCGATTCTTCCCCTCCGCGGCAAGGTGCTGAACGTCGAGAAGGCGCGCATTGACAAGATCCTCAACAACACCGAAATCCGCACCCTCATCACCGCCATCGGCGCGGGCATCGGCACGGACGATTTCGACCTCGCGCGGGTCCGCTATCACAAGATCATCATCATGACCGATGCCGATGTCGACGGCGCCCATATCCGCACCCTGCTGCTGACGTTCTTCTATCGCCAAATGCCGCAACTGATCGAGCGCGGCCACATCTACCTCGCCCAGCCGCCGCTGTACAAGGTCACCCGCAAGCAGCGCGAGGAATACGTCGACAGCGACGACCAGTTGACCCTCAAGCTCCTGTATCTGGGCTGTGACGACGTGGCCGTGGAGCGTGACGGCGTGCGCATCGAAACCGACGCCCAGCGCGCCCTCCTGAAGCTGCTGGTCGAAACCGGCGCCACCGTCAACGGCCTCCGCCGCCGCGGCGTGCCGGTGGAAGGCGTGATCGCCGCCCGCAAGCGCGACACCGGCGACTACCCCCGCTACATGGCCGCGATCAAATCCGGTGACGGGGCCGATATTCGCTTCGCGTTCACCGATGCCGACCTCGGCGAGCTTCGCCAGCATGCCGAACGGGTGCTCGGCCACCCCGTCGACCTCGCCGAAACCCAGGTGCAGGGCTATAACCCCGCGGCCTCCCGGCCGTTCTGCTGGCTGGAACTCTTTCGCGCGGGCGCGCTGCGCGCCAACATGGAACAGTTGCGCGCCCTGGGCTTTACGCCCGAACACTACATCGGCGGCTCCGCCGCCTTCGCGCACATCATCGACGGTGACCAGCGCGTCCCGCTCACCGCCCTCCCGGATCTGCTCGACGAGGTGCGCGAGCGCGGCCGCAAGGGGCTGAGCATCCAACGGTACAAGGGCTTGGGCGAAATGAATCCCGACCAGCTCTACGACACCACCATGGACCCGGCCAGACGGAGACTCCTCAAAGTGGTTCTGGATGACGCCGTCAAGGCCGATGAGATCTTTACGCTGCTGATGGGCGATGAGGTCGAGCCGCGGCGCCGGTTTATCGAAGAAAACGCGCTCAATGTCCGCAACCTTGACATTTAAGGGACGCCATGCCAGACGATTTAGTTGTTGAGAACCCCCTGGGCGTGAGCCCGATCGCCATTGAAGACGAAATGAGCTCGTCGTACATCGATTACTCGATGAGCGTCATCATCGGGCGTGCCCTGCCCGATGCCCGCGACGGCCTGAAGCCCGTCCACCGCCGCGTCCTATTTGCCATGCAGGAGCTGGGCAACACCCACAACAAGCCCTACAAGAAATCGGCCCGCGTCGTCGGTGACGTGATCGGTAAATACCACCCCCACGGCGATCAGGCGGTCTACGATACCATCGTGCGCCTGGCCCAGGAATTCTCCCTGCGGTATCCGCTCGTCGATGGCCAGGGCAACTTCGGCTCGATCGACGGCGATCCCCCGGCCGCCATGCGTTACACCGAAGTCCGCATGGATGCGCTGGCCGAGGAGATGCTCGAGGATCTGGACAAGAACACCGTCGCCTTCGGCCCGAACTATGACGAGACGCTGGAACAGCCCCTGGTGCTCCCCTCCAAGCTGCCCAACCTCCTGCTCAACGGCTCGACCGGCATCGCGGTCGGCATGGCCACCAATATTCCCCCGCACAACCTGCGCGAGCTGGCCGACGGCATCACGCATTTCATCGACCACCGCGACTGCACCATTGACGATCTGATGCAGTTCATCAAAGGCCCCGACTTTCCCACCGCCGCGACCATCTGCGGCACCCGCCAGATCGAGGCGATGTACAAGTTCGGCCGCGGCCAGATGACCGTCCGCGGCTCGGCGGCGATCATCGAAGAGCGCAACCGCGATGTGATCATCATCAGCGAGCTTCCCTATATCGTCAACAAGGCCAACCTGATCTCCACCATCGCCGAGATGGTCAACAACAAGGCGCTGGAGGGGATTTCAGACGTTCGCGATGAGAGCTCGAGCGAAGGCATCCGCATCGTGATCGAACTCAAGCGCGGCGCCATGGGCCAGGTGGTGCTTAATAATCTGTATAAGCACACGCAGCTCCAGACGACCTTTGGCGCGAACATGCTCGCCATCACCAATGGCAAGCCGAAGTTGATGAATCTGAAGGAGCTGATCCGCTGCTACGTCGACCACCGCTTCGAGGTGATTACCCGCCGGACGATCTTCGATCTGGCCAAGGCCGAGGCGCGCCAGCACATTCTGGAAGGGCTGCTCAAGGCCCTCGACAACCTGGACGCCATCGTGCGCGCCATCCGCGAATCGAAAAACCGCGACGCCGCGCGCGGCCTCCTGATCGAGCGGTTCGCCTTTAGCGAGAAGCAGACCGACGCGATTCTCGAGATGCGTCTGTACCAGCTCACCGGACTCGAGCGCGACAAGGTCGCGGCCGAGCACCGGCAGGTGGGGGAACGGATTGCCTACCTGCGCAGCCTGCTTGCCGATGCCGCCAAAATCTACGACCTGATCAAGGCCGACCTCGCCCTGCTGCGGGAAAAATACGGCGACGCGCGGCGCACCCGCCTGGTGCCCCTGGAGAATGAGGTCAATATCGAGGACCTGATCGTCGACGCGCCCTGCGTGGTGACGCTCAGTCACCGCGGCTATATCAAGCGGGTCCCGCTCGATACCTTCCGCGAACAGCGCCGCGGCGGCCGCGGCGTGACCGGCGTGACCACGCGCGAGGAGGATTTTGTCGAATCGCTCTTCATCGCCGCCACCCACGACACCCTCTTGTTCTTCACCACGCTCGGCCGGGTCTATGCCGAGCGGGCGTTCGAACTGCCCGAGGCCTCGCGCACCTCCCCCGGCAAGGCGATCGTCAATCTCCTCGATCTCCGAGAGAATGAGAAGATCGCCGCGCTGCTCCGCATTCGCCAATTCCGTGAAGATCAGAATGTGATTTTCGCCACCGAGCAGGGGACAATCAAAAAGACGATACTCGCGGATTACAAGAATGTCCGTCGCGCCGGTATCCACGCGATCAAACTGGAGGAGGGCGACAGCCTCATTGATGTCCGCCTCACCAGTGGCAATGATGACGTGATCCTCGCGACCCGCTCCGGAACGGCGATCCGCTTCAACGAGGGCGAGGTCCGGAATACGAGCCGCAGCGCGATGGGCGTCAAGGGGATCACCCTGGAGGCCGGAGACGTCGTGTGCGCCTTCGATGTGGTGGACACGAGCGCCTCCTTCCTCATCGCCTGCGCGAACGGTTATGGCAAGCGGACGCCCTTCGACGACTTCCGCACGACGCATCGCGGCGGCAAGGGCATCATCGGCATCCAGACGAGCGACCGCAACGGCACCGTCGTCTCGGCCCACACCGTGCGCGACAACGAGTCGCTGGTGATGGTCACGTCCAACGGCATGATGGTCCGCTCGCCCGTGGACCAGATCCGCATCTGCGGCCGCAACACCCAGGGCGTCCGCCTGATCAACCTGGAGGACGCCGACAAGCTCGTCTCCGCCAGCGTCGCCCCCGCCGAGGACGAGGATCTGCCGGAGCCCGCCGCTGAAGCCCCGGACGGCGCAAGCGCCTCATCTGAAAGCCAGCCGCCCGCAGAGCGGGAACACACGTAAGGGTAACTGAATCAGAATGTTGTGACGATTTTCAAAGCAACTTCAAGATTCAAGTTATAGGCAAGCTGAAAACTGAAAATGGAAAGCTGAAAGGTGCCGACGCGAGGGATCAGGAAACGCGCGGAAGCGGGTGCGTGCGTCAGCTTATTTTATTACCGCCCCCCCCGCTTCCCTCTTTTCCGCTTTCTCCTTCGGCTCGCTTGCGCTTTCCCACACACACTCCCACACCCTACACTCGCTTCGCGCCTCTCAAGAAACACCGCGTCCACGCGCCATTCAGGCCCGCCCCTTGTCAGGCCCCCTTGTCAGGTCGTGTCATTCCCCAGCTTGGATCCCGCTCCAGATGGCCTTGATCGTCTCCTCCTGGTTGAAGCCGTCGGGTGCCGCGGCGCTGCGGGTATTCGCCCTGTACCAATGCGACGTCCCGCCCTTCGCGTCTTTCAGCGGCACGCCCAGACAGACCCGCCCCGGCATCTGCAACCACGCGTTCGCATCGTTCGTGCGAAGCCAGTCCCAGGCGTAGCGCAGCCACGCGTTGCGGTCGTCTTCGCTCTGGCGCGCGAACCAGTCGATCTCGCAGTAGCCCCAAGCATAGGGACCGCCGATGGGCTGCCCTTCCTTGCCCGTGGGGTAGCCATTGTCGAACTGGACGTAGTACGGCAGGTGGTCGCAACTCCAGCCGCTGGGCGTGATTCCACCGGCGCTCCGGCCGTAGATCGTGTCCCGATGTCCCATCTTGAGCACGCATTTCTGGGGCGACTCCACCACATCAACCGGCCGCAGTTGCATCTGGTGCATGTCCAGCAGCAGCTTGCCGTTCGCGACGAAACCCGGCGTGTGCTGCGAGTTGAACAGGACCCGATCGGGCACGCGCCGGATCGCCGGGTTGGGTGTCAGAACATCGTCGGGTTTGCGTGCCTCCACGGAGGGACGCGCACTCAATCGCTTATGAATCTCCACCCACAACACACCCACCCCCGCCAACGGGACCTCCTCATCCCCCGACGATGGAGGCGAGCTTGAAGATCGGGAGGAACAGACTGATCACGATGCCGCCGATCAGGATCCCGAGGAAGACCATCAGGAGCGGCTCGAGCAGGGAGGTCAGGGCCGAGATCATCGTCTCGACCTCGTCGTCGTAGGTGTCGGCAATGTTGACGCACATGGAGTCGATCTGGCCGGTCTTCTCTCCCGCCGCGAGCATGCGGACCATCAGCGTGGGGATGCAGGCCTTCCCCTCCAGGCCTTGAGCCAGAGGGCTTCCTTGTTCAACCGTGGCGCGGGCTTCGAAAATGGCCTCGCTGATGATCATGTTGCCGCTGGTGCGCGCCACGATCGAGAGCGCGTCGAGGATCGGCACGCCGCTTTTCATCATCAGCGCGAGAATGCGGCTGACCCGGGCGATGCAGGTTTTCTGGGTCAGGAGGCCGAAGACCGGAAGGCGCAGCAGGATGCTGTCGATTCGCCGGGTGCCCGTCTCGGTTCGTTTCCATCTGACGAAGAAGAAGGCCGCCACGCCGATTGCGCCGATGAGCCACAGGCCGCGCTTGCGGAAGAATGCGCTGGTGTCGAGCAGAAATTGAGTCGGCCCCGGAAGCTGGGCGCCGAATTCGGCGAACATGCCGCCGAAGACGGGGACGACGAACGTGATCAGGCCGATGGCGATGATGAGTGCGACGCACAAGACGACGATGGGATAGGTCATGGCGGCCTTGACCTTGCGTCTGAGGCGCGCGGTGGATTCGAGCAGGTCGCCGAGCTGGCGCATGGTTACGGCGAATTCGCCGCTGCGCTCGCCCGCGCGGACGATGTTGACGTAGAGGGCGTCAAAGACCTGCGGATAGAAGGCCAGGGAGTCGGAGAAGGTGTTTCCGGCTTCGACATGGAGACGGATGCTGGTGAGGAGCTTCTTGAACGGGGCGAAGGTGGTCTGCTCTTCCAGCGTCGTGAGACCCACGATCAGCGACATGCCGGCGCGAAGCATCGCCGAGAGCTGCCGCGAGAACGGCGCCAACTCGCGATTGACGATGCGACGCGCGCCGGAGACCGCGACCCGGTTCTGCCAGTGGGAGGGGTGCCCGCCCACCTTCCGGGAGATGGGCTTCTTCTCGGCGCTGAATCGGCCCGAAGGCTGGGCCGGGGTGGCACGCGCAGTCGGTTGGGTTGGTTTTTGAACAAACAAGCTCATGAGTTATCGGCTCCTTTAGTCACCGCCGGTCACGTCGATCGATTCCGTGAGCGAGGTGATGCCCGCCCGCACCTTGAGCAGCCCCGCGTCTTTGAGCGTGATCATGCCGGCCTTAACGGCCATCGCCTGGATGTCGGAGGACGGGAGGCTGCGGGCGATGGCATCGCGGATTTCGGCGTTCACCGTGAGAACCTCCATGACGGCGTTGCGTCCCTTGTACCCGGTGTTGTTGCACTTGGGACAGCCGGCCGGGCCGTAGATCACGCCGCCATCAAAAAAGTCGGGCCGGATATGGTTGCGTTCGAGAACGACCGGATCGGGATGGAGTTCCCGCCGGCACACGGGGCAGATCTTGCGAAAAAGGCGCTGAGCTTGCGCCAGGATGAGCGAGGAGGCCAGCAGGAAGGGCGGCACGTGCATATCGGTCAGGCGCGCGATGACACCCGCCGCGCTGTTGGTGTGCAGCGTGCTCAACACCAGATGGCCGGTCAACGCGGCCTTGACCGCGATGTCGGCGGTCTCGTTGTCGCGAATTTCGCCGACCAGCACGATGTCCGGATCCTGCCGCAAAACCGAACGCAGCACCGAGGCGAAGGAGAGCCCGATCGCCGTGTTCACATGGACTTGGTTGACGCCGGGGAGCTGGTATTCGACCGGATCCTCAGCCGTGACGATGTTGACGTCGGACTTGTTCAAGTCCTGCAGGCACGAGTACAGCGTGGTCGTCTTGCCGCTGCCGGTCGGCCCTGTCACCAGAATGATCCCGTTGGGCTGGTTGATGGCATAGGCCATCGCCTTGAAGGCGAAATCATCGAGCCCGAGCTGGGCCAGCCCCGGCGCGAGGTTCGTCTTGTCGAGGGTTCGCATCACCACCTTTTCGCCGTGGACCGTGGGCAGGATGCTCACGCGGATATCCACCTCGCGGCCGAGCGCGCGAATCTTGAAGCGGCCGTCCTGCGGGACGCGGCGCTCGGAGATGTCCAGGTCGGCCAGGATCTTGACGCGCGAAATCACGGCGTTGTGATGGGTCTTCGGCGGCGCGGGGCGTTCGATCAGGTTGCCGTCGATGCGGTAGCGGAGCCGGGTCGTCCGTTCCTGGGGCTCGATGTGGATGTCGCTGGCGCGTGTGCGGAGCGCCTCGACGAGCATCATGTTCACCATCCGGATGACCGGCGCGCCCTCGGCGCTCTCAATGGTCTTCTCCAGGCTCTCATCCTGCTCCTCATGGCCGACCTCGACATCCGAGACGCCGTCGACCTGCATCACTTCGGCCAGATCCAGGCTCTGGGAATTGCCCGCTGTGGTTCTGCCGAGCTGGTCGCTGATCTCCTTCTCGACGGCGACCAGGGGCGTGATCGACAAACCCGAGAGCGCATGGAGATCGTCGATGATCTGCAGATCAAAGGGATCGGCCAGCGCAACCACCAGCGTCTGGTGGCATTTGGAGATCGGCACAGCCTTGTAGCGGAGCCACGCCTCGGGCTCCAGCAGATCGAGCAGCGCCTGGTCGGGTGTGAAATGGCCGAGTGCGATCGGTGCCAGCCGGAGGTAATCGGCAATCGCGAGCGCCACCGCCTCCTGGGAAACCGTCGCGTTTTGCGCCAGATACTTCTCGATGGGGACATCGCCACAATCGGCCTGAGCCGCAGCCAGTTGCTCGGGCGTGATGGCCTTTCGCAACAGGAGGATCTCGGCGATCTGATGTGTGTGTATCGTGGACATGAAGAACCCAGTGATGTATAAATTATCAAAAGTGAGGCAGGATGCGCCAGCCTGATCTTTTGCCTGATCTTTTGCGCCTCTTGTAACCCGGCATTCAGGAGTCAGGATGAGAATTGCTGGATTGCGATTGCATTTCAGATCGGGATGTGCAAAATAAAGGCCCTCGGGTGAAAATGCGTGGCAGGCAATCACGAGGATTGCGGAAGCGAAGGGGGCGGAACGATGAGCGACCCGGAACGGCAGGGGGGCCCGGACAACGAGGCGCAATGGGGCACGATTGCCATCTATGAGCAGATTCTGGCGGCCAACTCAGACGATACAGACGTGCTGTCGGAACTCTTCAGGGCGTGTCTGGCTGTTGGGGAGACCGCGCGGGCGCAGGGCTATGGCGAGCGTCTGGGCGCGCTGGCCCTCGACAGCGGCGATCCCGACCGCATGCGTGCGATGCAGGCACTGCTGTCCCCGCATGCCGAGGCGATCACGGGTCTCCAGGCGGTGATTGGAGACTTGGCTGCCGGAAAGCGTGTTCAGAAGGCGCCGCCGCCACCGGCCGCCACCCGGCAGGCGCCCCCTCCCGCCCGGCGGACCCCTCCCGCTCCGGCCGCCACGGGCGAATCGACGGACATCATCGCGCTGGTTGCAAGCATTCTGGAGCACATGCCCGATGACCGGAAATCCCTCGAGGTGTTGGCGGCCGCCTATCCGAGGCCGGACGACGGGCCTCAAACGACGAACAGTCTTTTCCGTCTCGCCGAGGTTCTGATCCGCGCGCAAGACCGGGCTGCCGCCGCTGGCATGCTGGCTGAGCTTGAGGCGTTAAGACAGGTCGCGCCCGAGGCGGTGCAGGCGGCCAGCCGCTTGGAACAGTTTCTCAACGTGGCGCCCGCCGCCGCTGCGCCGGTCGCACAGACGGCGCCCCCCGTCGGCAGCGTGCCGTTGTCGCTGGCCATCGATGCGACGCGGCGCCGCGCGGTGCTGGCGGATGAAATGGACCTGCTCTGGGATCTGAAACAGCAGGGGCTGGTGACCGAGGCCCTGTACGCCGGCGTGGTGCGTGACCTGACCGAGCTGACCTCAAGCGACAGCATCACCACCATATCGGCGTTGCACGGCCTTTCGTTCCGCGGGTTCGCCGGGCTTGACGCGCTGCTGGTGCAGATCGGGGCCCGGGCCTCAGTTCCCGTGATCGCCCTGGTGGGCTTCGATCTGCAGCCCGGCGTCTTTGGTGCCCTTCCGCTCGACTATCTCACGTTCCAGGGGGTGATCCCCTTTGAACGGCTGGGGGGCGAAATCCTGGTGGCGGTGCTCAATCCGGTCAGCGCCCGGCTGCGAAACGAGTTGTCCGCCGCGCTCGGCTGCCCGTGCCACTATTTTCTCATACCGCCAGCCGATTTCGATATCGCCTTGGAAGTGGTCAAAAACCGCTATCAGGCGGCCTAGCACACAGTACGAGGCTTCTGAATACGGCACTTGCAGAACCGACGAAGGAGGTTTTGCAAGCGCCTCCCCGCGTCTCAGAGCACCCAGTCGATCTCGGTTGAGCCGTCGGCGGCGGTCCGCACGTCGGCCACGCCCGCCGCGCCTGCGGGCGCCGGCAGCATCAGGATCTTGAACACCGTCTCGACCCGCCCCAACGCGGGGAGCCAGCCGTAGGTGGGCGTGTTGAAGAGGCGCCCCAGCCGCACTTGCGCTTCCAGCGGACACGGGAAGGGCGAATTGGCGAACTCGACGCCGCGGGCCAGTGTCTGGCCGGCCCAAGGCGCGGCATTCCGGCAGCGGTTCTCCTCCCAGTTGCCCGTCCACGGGTAGTCGCTCCGCCGCCACTGATAGACCACCGCCGCGCCCAGCTTGGGATTGAGCATCGAGGCCCAGGCGTCGTCGCGGGTGACATCCATGCGCATCGCCGCAAAATCACCGCTTGTGCGGTATGCGCGTTCGATCCGTCGCAGATCCACCGATTCGCCCGCCGCGCCCGGCGCCAGGGGCCACTCAAAGGGGGCGTCCGGCGCCAGGCGCATCTTCTTGCTGAAGCCCGTAGAAATGACCTGTCCCTTGTCTGCGGACAGATCAAGCACCGTCACGCCCTTTTCCAGAAAGGGGTCGCTGAACGTGCCGTGCTCGCACACGGTGAAGGGGCGGTCGAAATCGAGGAGGCTGCGGATCACGGTTGTCACGGTGATGACGTGGGAGCCGGCGCGTGTCTCATAGGTCCGGTCGACGAACAGGCCCTCTTTCAGCAACGCGCAACTGAGGGACAGCTTGGAGACGGTCTTGGTTTCGCGGCGCGCAGATTCCTTCCAGCGCATGATGGTCGCCTCGCCGTGTGTGTCGAGCCCTGCAGCCGCCTCTGCAGCGGAGGGAGGCCCGAAGTGGCCCAGACAGAAGACGTGGCCGGCGATCGAGGCGAGCAGCGCGCTGCCGCCGAAGGAGGCCGCATCGCGCGTGGCGCGGTACTGCCACGGCTCGACGGTTTTCCAGACCGGCTGCCAGAAGGGATTGAGGCCGGGTTTATCGGCCAGCGTGAGCGCGGCCAGATGCCCGCCGCCCTCCAGGATCGTCAATTCGATCTCGCCGCTGCCGACCTGCCAGGCCCGGCGTCCGCCGAACGGTTTGCGTGTAATGCCCATCACCGCCCTCCCTTCTGTGCTGTGTTCAAAACGTGTGGATGACAAGCCCGGAGCGGAGCTTGGGTTCGAACCAGGTGCTTTTGGGCGGCATGATCTGGCCCGCGTCGGCGATGTCCATCATCGCGCTCACGGTCGTCGGCGCCAGAGAGAAGGCCACGGCGTCACGGCCGGAATCGACCCGTTTCTTTAATTCGCCGGTGCCACGGATGCCGCCCACAAAGCTGATCCGCTGGCTGGTGCGGGGGTCGTCGATCCCCAGCAGAGGCGCCAGAAGCCGCGTCTGCAAGACGCTCACATCGAGGCGGTCGACCGGGCCGGCCTCAAACGCCGGCCAGGAGAGCGTGTGCCAGTCGCCGGCCAGATACATCTGCGCTTGGCGCGGTCCGGCCGGTTCGGCGCAGCCGCTTTTCCGGACATCGAACACCCGGCCGGTCCGCTCCAAAAACGTCGCGGCGTCGAGGCCGTTCAGATCGGCCACACAGCGGTTATAGGGGAGAATGCGCAAGTGCGACGCGGGAAACAGCACCGCCAGGAACCAGTTGTATTCTTCGCTGCCGTCGTGGCCGGGGTTTGCGGCGCGGTGCTGCCGGGCGGCCCGCCAGGCCGAGGCGGCGCGATGGTGGCCGTCCGCAATGTAGGCGAGGGGAACGGCCTGGAACAGCGCCGTCCAATCGGTCTGCCCCTCGGTGCTCCGCCAGACCGTGTGGCGAATGCCGTCGGCGGCCGTGAAGTCGGTCAGAGGGGCCTCTCGGACCACTCGGGCCACGGCGGCATCCAGCGGGGCGCTGTCGCGATAGGTCAGGAACACCGGGCCGGTATTGGCCCGGAGGGTGAGCGTATGGCGCGTGCGGTCATCCTCTTTGTCGCGCCGGGTCTTTTCGTGCTTGCGAATGACGTTGTTCTCGTAGTCGTCGGCATGGCAGCAGACCACCACGCCGGTCTGGCTGTGCGCGCCCATGATCTGCCGGTAGACGTAGGTGCACGGCTGAGGCTCGCGGATCAGGGTGCCGCGCGCCTGAAACGCGCGGAAGGCGCGCAGTCCCTGTTCATAGACGCGATCATCATGAATGCCGACGGTGTCGGGGAGGTCGATCTCCGGGCGCGAGATGTGCAGCAGGCTGTCGGGATTGCCCGCCGCCAGCGCGCGCGCCTCGGCCGTGTCGACCACGTCATAGGGGACAGCCGCCACGGCCGCCGCCTTTTCCGAAGCTGGAATCCACCCCGCAAAGGCCTTGACCTGCATCGCCCGCTCTTTCTCAGAAGCCGATGTTGACGATCGGCATGAACGGCACGTCCGATCCCTGGATGACGTTGATGATGCCGATCTGGAAGCCGCGGAGCAGGATACTGCGATTGACCAGTCCGACCTGGACGCCATAGAACTCGTCGCTGAGGTTCAGCAACCCCACCTGAAAGCCCTCGCCGCAGCGCGCATTGTTCCAGCCCCCGATCTGGACGCCTGTGAGCTTTCCGTCCACATCGTTATACAGGCTGACCTGGAGCGCGCCGGCGCGGTCGCGGACGAGATTCCCCAGCAGGTTCACCTGAAGCCCGTACAGGTAGGTGGATTCACCCATCACGCCCAGATCCACGCCGGTCACCGAATCATTGCGTCCGTGGGGCAGGTTCAGACGGAGGCCCGCGACGTCAATGGCGCCTTCCTTCCGGGACAGGAAGGAGATCGAAACCGGACGCGCGTCAAGCGCAGCGTCCGCGCTTAAAACACAAGCAACCGCAGCGGCGGCGATCCAACAAACAGGTTTGGTCATGTGACAATCCCCAGCTCTGTGCGATTTCCCGCCGCCTGTCTTCGAAACAGGCGAAAGGCCCAACCATTGGACAACACGCCCGGCGCGAGCTCCGACTTAAAAGAAACCCGGGCCAAAGCGTGCCGTTACTTTACAACGTGCGGCATAATCCTTCAACACAAACTTTTATCATTTTTTAACGGGGGGTCCAAAATCAGAATTGCAGTTGGCTGCAAAGGGGGGTATGATGACCCACATGAAGCGGTACATTCTGTGTTGTGGAGCGGCTGTGGCCGCTGTTGGGCTGGCCCTTTCGGGGTGCCGGCTGTCGGATATGCGCGAATTTACGGTGCGCGCCCCCGCGGTCAAGAATGAGGCGTGCGCGCAGCGCGTGGCGCGGGCGCTCGCGGCGCTTGACGGGGTTGACCTGTCGACGCTCAGGGTTGACGGGCGGGCCGGCACGATCACGATCCGCTATGAATCCATGAAGCTGGGCCGGAAGAACATCGAGCACGCGATCGCCCACGCGGGTTTTGATGCCAACGGCATCCCCGCCTCCGATGCGGCGAAGGCGGCGCT
>VGWG01000077.1 GCA_016873675.1 Lentisphaerota bacterium
CGCCTGCCAGCCGTCGTCGAACTCCTGCCGGAACATGCCATGCTCGTAACGCAGGCCGTGCCCATACGCGGCGTAGCCCAACGCAGCCAGGGAATCGAGATAGCAGGCCGCCAGCCGACCCAAGCCCCCGTTACCCAACCCGGCATCGGGCTCGACGTTTGCAAGGCTTTCCCCGTCCGCGCAGGGCCACCCGGCGGCCTTGCCAAAATCGGCGGCGACCCCCAGCGCCAGCAGGTTGTTCTTCAATAGACGGCCAATGAGGAACTCCAGGGATAGATAGTGGACGATCTTCTCGTCCCCATCGGGAGCCATCCCACCCCGCTTCTCCAAGGCGATCTCGCGCAAGGCCAGGCAGGCGCAAACCCACTGGTCATATTCCGTGGCTTCGCCCTTGCGCTTTCCCCGCGCGGACATCAGGAACCTCTGCATGCGCCGGTCCAACGATTCCTGCGCCTTGCCCCGGGGCACGACTCCATTCTGCTTTGACTTCCCGCTCATGTTGACACCTCCTTACCCGGCTTCCTTTCGCCCCCGAGCCACTTCGTCAGCATCGCCGCCAGCGCCTTGGCCGAAATCGGCTTGGCGATGTAGTCGTCCATCCCCGCCTCCAGGCACTTCTCCCGGTCGCCCTGCATGGCATGCGCCGTCATGGCGACAATTGGAATGCGACGCCCTTCATTCTGACCCCTGACGCCTGACTCCTGACTCCTGATCCGCCGCGTCGCCTCCAGCCCGTCCATCTCGGGCATCTGGATGTCCATCAGGACCAGGTCGTAGCGTTCGCGTTCCAGCGCGGCGATGGCCTCGGCGCCGGTGCCGACCGTGTCGGTCCGCACACCCAGTTTCTTCAAGACGCCCTCGGCGACCAGCCGGTTAACCTCGTTATCCTCCGCCAGCAGAATCCGCGACGCACGA
The DNA here is from genome assembly GCA_016873675.1 of Lentisphaerota bacterium. Taxonomy (NCBI): domain Bacteria; kingdom Pseudomonadati; phylum Lentisphaerota; species Lentisphaerota bacterium. Next base: position 916 of record VGWG01000077.1, read on the forward strand.
AGAAAGTCGGCATTGCAGCCGATGCCCTTTTTCTCCGGCGCATCCCCCCCGTCACGCTCGAAGCCAACGGTGAACCAGAAGGTTGCGCCCCGCCCCTCTTCCGATTCGACCCCGATCTTGCCGCCCATCAGCTCCGTCAGTTGCCGCGAGATCGCCAGCCCCAGCCCCGTGCCGCCGAACCGCCGCGTGCTGGACGGATCAATCTGGCTGAACTTGGCAAACAACAGATCCTGTTTGTCCGCCGGAATCCCAACCCCCGTGTCGCTCACCGTAAAACGCAGGCGAACGCTCTGCTCTCCGACCTCCGACCTCTGATCTCCGGCTTCCGTCTCCCGCTCCACGCGCACCGTGATCTCGCCCTTCTCCGTGAACTTCACGGCGTTGCCCGCCAGATTCACCAGGATCTGCCGCAGGCGGATCGGGTCGCCGCACAGCCGGTCGGGCACCTCCGGTGCCGCCGCGCAGATGAATTCAATGCCTTTCTGCTGCGCCCGCAACGCCAGCGGGGCCACGGCTTCGTCGAGCAGTGTGCGCAGGCTGAAGTCGCTCCGGTCGAGCGTCAGCTTGCCGGCCTCCATCTTGGAGAAGTCGAGGATGTCGTCCAGCAGGGCCAACAGGGATTCGGCGCTATTCATGGCCGTCTCGGCGAGCCGCCGCTGCTCGTCGTTCAGCTCCGTGTCGAGCAACAGGCCGGTCATGCCGATGACCCCGTTCATCGGCGTGCGGATCTCGTGGCTCATGTTGGCCAGGAACTCGCTCTTCGCATGATTCGCCGCCTCGGCGCGGAGGCGGCTTTCCCTCAATTCCACCTCCGCGCGATGGCGTACGCTGATGTCGCGGAGCAACACGATGGCACCGGGCCGACCCCGCAAGCGCGACGTCACGACATCGATGGGGAATCGCGTTCCGTCGCGTTTTATGCCGACAGCCGTTCCCATATGGAACCCGACTCCATCCAGTGTCGCGCGAACGCCGGCTGTTTGTTCCTCGGGCGGGCGGTCGTAGAGCGTGTCCGTCTTTCGCCCGATGATCTCATCGCCATCGTAGCCGAACATCGGTTTCACGGAGGGGTTGCACATCGTGATCGTCCGGTCCGGGGCGATGACCAGCAGGGTGTCCGGTGTGATGGCGGAGACGATCCCGCGAAGGTCGTCCTCCTGGCGAACGGCCGCGCGCCACTGACGATGGGCCGCCCACATCAGCAGCAGCAGCCAGAAGAAAAGGGCGTTGGTGAGCCATTGCTCGACCGGCAGATCGGTGTAGCCGGACGCCAGACGCCTGACCCCCTGGCTCAGGTGGATGGAAAGCCGGTACGCGGCCAAGGTCAAGGCGATGAGAATGCTCAACCACAATTGCCGATGCTCCCTCCGGTCAAGAGGCGCGGCCGAGCAACCCGACTTCCGGCTTTCAGTCATTGCATGACCTCCCCGAGCTTCGCCGCCAAATCCGCCTTCGAGAACGGTTTCTGGATGAAATGCACGCCTTCGTCCAGCACGCCGTGGTGGGCGATGACGTCGGCGGTGTAGCCCGACATGAAGAGGCGTTTGAGGCCGGGATGGATGGATATGAGGTTCCTGGCCAGGTCGCGGCCGTTCATCTCCGGCATCACCACATCGGTCATAAGCAGGTGGATCGGACCGGTGTGTTCGCGGGCCAGACGGATGGCCTCGCCCGGGGTCCCGGCCGCGATCACGGTGTAGCCCATTCCTTTCAGCATCAACCCGGTCGACTTGAGGATCGCCGACTCGTCCTCCACCAGCAGGACCGTTTCATGGCCGCGCGCGACCGGTTCTTCGGAAGCTTTCTCCGCCGGCCGGTCCGTCCTGGCGGCGTGGCGCGGCAGGTAGATCCTGAAGGTCGTGCCCTGACCCGGCTCGCTGTAGACGTTGATGAAGCCCTGGTTCTGCTTGACCGCGCCGTACACCGAGGCCAGGCCCAGGCCGGTGCCCTTGCCCAGCTCCTTGGTGGTGAAGAAGGGCTCGAAGAGATGGCGGAGGGTCTCCGCGTCCATGCCGCAGCCGTTGTCGCTCACCGCCAGCAGGACGTACTCGCCGGGCACGAACCCGGCGTGTTCGGCGCAATAGGCTTTGTCAAACGCGACCGCGCCCGTCTCGATGGTGACCTTGCCCACGCCGGCGATGGCGTCCCGGGCATTGACGCAGAGATTAGCCAGGATCTGGTCGAGTTGGGAGGGGTCCATGCGGACCGGCGCGAGGTTCCCCCCGGGCAGCCAGGCCAGATCAATGTCCTCGCCGATGAGCCGCCGCAGCAGCTTGAGCATGCCCTCCACGGTCTCGTTGAGGTCAATGACTTTCGGGGCCACGGTCTGTTTGCGGGCAAAGGTCAGCAGTTGGCGCGTCAAGGCGGCGGAACGTTGGGCGCACTTCTGGACTTCCTGCAGGCACTCCCGCGCCGGGCTTTCCGGTGGCAGATCCTCCAGCGCCAGCGCCGTGTTGCCCAGGATCGCCTGGAGCATGTTGTTGAAGTCGTGCGCCACGCCCCCGGCCAGCCGGCCCACGGACTCCATCTTCTGGGCCTGGGTGAGTTGGGACTGGAGTTTCTCCTTCTCCTTCTCGGCCTGTTTGCGTTCGGAGATGTCACGCACGAAGCTCTGCACGCGCCCCTCGCCCTCGCGCGAAATCACACGGGCACTGACGCTGACATGCAACGGCGTGCCATCCTTGCGCCGATGAACGCCTTCGAAGAGCAGCGTGCCCTCCTCAATAAGTGTCGCCATGCGTCCTGGCATGGTGGCCGCCTCCTCCGGGGAATCGATCAACTGCAGACCGCCGGCGAGCAGTTCCTCGCGGCTGTAGCCCGTCTGACGGCAGGCGTTCTCGTTCAGGTCCGTAATGATGGCCCCGGAAATCGTGGATGTAGAAGGCGTCATTGAGGTGCTTCACAATGCTTCGGTAGCGAGCTTCCTGACGCTGGAGCATCTCCTCGGCCCGCTTGCGCGCCAACGCCACGCCGATACTGGCCGCGATCCCCTCGAAGAAGCGTATCATCTCCGCAGTGAGACAACCCTTGCGGCGGTCATTGAGCTGCAACAGACCGATAATCTCATGGCCGCTGCGAATGGGCATGAGAGCAACCGACTGGAAACCGGCATGGATGCAGCGGTTCCTCGGATGAAGCCTGGGCTCCTGATCGGGCGGAATATCGAGCAGCGGCATTGAATCGTTCGTCCAGAAACTGCCGCCCGGTGTGAAGAGCGGATTGGATGGGTCTGTCTTCTCCGATAGAACCAGGCCGCAAGTGCACTCCAGAGAGACTCTGCCGTCCTTGCCCCGGCAAATACCGCCATCGCGCCCGCGCTCGACCAGCGAGTTCTCGGCGAGAAGGAACTCCTCGGAGAATCCGTTCTGGACAAAATAGGGGTAATCTTCGTCCTTGCGCAGCCGGATGCCCACCGCATCGAAGCCTGTCTCGCGCTTGATAGCGCCCAGTATGCGGTCGATGGCATCCGGAAACGGAACAGCCTCATTAAGTATGCCCAGTATCTCCGCCGCCAGCCCCTGGCGCCCCTCCGCCCGCTTGCGTTCGGTGATGTCGCGGGTCACGCCCACGATACTCAGCAGCTCGCCGCGCTGGTCCCGCACAGGTGTGGCGGAGAATTCCACCCACAACTCCCGCCCGTCCTTGTGGCGCACTTTGTTCACCGCCGAGTCGCTGCCGGAATCCGTCTTGCTGCGGAGTCTGTCGAAGAGATCCGTCACAACATCCAGATAGCCCGGCTGGACGAAAACGCCCCAATCCAGCGACTCCCACTCCTGCAAGGTGTAGCCAAAGAGATGTTCGGTGGAGGGCGACAGGTAGGTGAAACGCAGTCCGGCGTCCATCACCCAGATGCTGTCGGATGTGTGGTCGGCAATAAGCCGGTATCTCGCCTCGCTCTCCCGCAGGGCCTCCTCCGCTTGCTTGAACTCCGTGACATCCGGAAACACGACGACCCCGGCCACGATCTCGCCTTGGGCATTGCGCACCGGGGCGGCATTGGCCAGGACGTGCCGAGGTTCGCCATCGCCGCGGCGGATGATCACTTCCTGGTTCTTGACGGTCTCCCCTTTGAGAATCGCGCGCGACAGCGGCAGATCCTCCGGCGCCACGGGAGTTCCGTCTGGCCAGAAGGTGAGCCAGCGACGGGGATGCAGTTCGGCCGGGATGCCTGTCAACGGCTCGGCACTCTCACCGCGGATGCCCAAGGCGGCGGGATTGGCCACTCGGATCGTCACATCGGGCGCATCGGCGATCAACATTCCCGCGGGGGTCTGTTCGATGGCGGCCTGGAGCAGGGCCATGGTTCGCGCGAGTTCTTGCTCGGCCCGCTTGCGCTCGGTGATGTCCTCGAAGGCGACGCCGACCATGTTGCCGGGCAGCGGGAACGCGCGCACGGAGAATGACGCCAGCAACACGCGGTCGTCTCCATACGACAGGTCCTCGAAAGTGATGGCGGTCTGGCTGCGCACCACTTCGGCGTAGCGCTGCGGGACGCCCTGGGCCCGCAAGCCGGGGAAGTTCTCGTCGAGCGTCTTGCCCACCACGTCTTCCGGCCCGAGGCCGATCAAGGTCTTGACCGCCGGGTTGGCATACACCATGCGCAGTGTCCGGTCGTCGGAAAGGTCCTCGATGCGATACAGCATCAGGCCGACCGGGACGTTCTCGGTGATCAACTGCGCCTTTCGCAACTCCTCGCGCTGGCGGTATTCCACGGTGACATCGCGGAAGACCAGCACCGCGCCGGAGACCTTGCCCGAGGCGTCGCGGATGGGCGCGCAACTGTCGGCGATCTGATGCTCCGCGCCGTCTTTGGCGATGAGCGCCGTGTGGTTGGCCAGGCCCACAACCACGCCCTCGCGGAGGGCGCGGAAGACCGGGTTTTCCGCCGCTTCGCGGGTGTTGGCGTTGACGATGCAAAACACCTCGCCCACGGGCTTGCCGGCCGCCGCGGCGGTGGTCCAGCCGGTGAGCGCTTCGGCCGCCGCGTTGAGGCTCACCACCGCGCCCGCCGCGTCGCAGGCGATCACGCCATCGGCGATGGAGCGCAGCGTGGCCGCAAGATGCTCCTCGCTGGCGCACAAGACCTCCTCCGCCCGCTTGCGCTCGGTGATGTCCTGAAAGGTGCAGGCGAACTGCCCCGGGGCGGGACGATAGGCGGTCACTTCAAAATGCTTTCCGAGGTCGGCGCTGTGGTTCATGAATTGAACCGGTTCGCCGGTGAGCGCCACCTTGCCGTATGTTTCGATCCAGTGCCGCTCGGTGCCGGGCAGAACTTCCAGGACGGTGCGGCCGGCGATGTCCCCGGCCTTCAGTCCGGTCATACGTTCGAATGCCGGGTTGACGGCCAGGAAGCGGTAATCCACCGGCGTTCCGTCCGTATCGAGGATGATCTCGTGCAGGGCGAAGCCGTCCAGCATTTCGCGGAACAGGGCCTGGTATTTCTGTTCGGCCTTGCGGTGCGCGGTGATGTCGCGGCTGATCGAGAGCACGGAAGACACCGCGCCCTGCGCGTCCCGTTCAGGAAGGATCCGCCAGTTGAAGATGACGGGGCCGGCCTTGCCCTCGAACGTAAACTCGGTCTCGAAGGGCTGGCCGCTGTCGAACACCTGCCGGATGGCATCCTCCCAGAACCGGCACTGCGCCTCGGGAAAGCCCAGTTCGGCGTGGGTCTTGCCGATGAACTGCGCGGCCTCCATGTCCACCGTTTCGCGGACATTGTCGGAGACGAACAGATGCCGCCCCTCCCGGTCGAAACGCATCACGATGTCGGGCAAGCCATCTACCAGCGCCCGGTGGGTTTCCTCACTCTCGCGCAGCTCGCGGGTGCGCGCTTCGAGCAGGTCCTCGGACCTTAGAAGGGTGCGCTCGCGGCGGGCTCGGGCGCACAGCTCGACCAGCGTCTCCGGCAGGAACGGCTTGTGCAGGCAGGCCGCGGCCCCGCGTTTCATCCAGTCCAGTGCTCGCCCGGGTGACGGGTCGCCGCTGATCAGCACGCAGGCACACCCGGGTTGGTCGGTCCGGAACGCATCGAGCAAGCTGTCGCCCGTTCCGTCCGGAAGGTAGTAGTCAAGCACGGCCACATCATAGGGCGCCAGGGCAAAGGCATCCCTGGCTTCGCGAAGGGTGGCCGCGGCATCCGCCTGGTAGCCATGGGCGGCCAGGGCCTTGCAGAGCAAGTGCGCCAGGTCCGCGTCGTCCTCGACAATCAGCACCCGGGGCCGGGGGCGCGCCACTTTTCCCAAAAGCAGCGCCCTGACGTTGGCGACGAACGTCTTCCCGTTCACGGGCGCGGGCAGAAAGGCGTCGGCCCCGGCGTCGGTGGCGATGCGCTCGGGGTGGTCCCCGGCAAAGGTGGCCGAGACAACCAGGATGGGAACCTTGTTGAAAGCGGCGTACTCGGGCGAGCGCAGCAGGCGGCAGAACCGCCAGCCGTCGAGACCCGACATGTAGAGGTCGGTGACGACGATGTCGGGCGGGGCTTCGGGATTCATGGCGGCCAGCGCCGCCTCGGCCCCGGCAAAAGGCAGGGGCTCGAGGCCCGCCTTGCGCGCCAGCGCGCACAGAACGTTGAGCTGGGTCGTATTGTCGTTGACCACCACGGCCGTCGCCTTGTTCTTGTTTTCGCTCATGGCGTTACCTCTCTGGAACTGAACCACGGATGAACACGGATGGACACAGATAATGAAAGGCGCGGCCCCATCCGTGTTCATCCGTGGTTCTCATGGCGCCATTCCTTTCTGTGTCCATCCGTTGTCCGTGGTTCCACTTCAAGTCTCCATTTTTCGGGCCAATTCCGGATACAGCTTCTTTATGCACTCCGGGCAAATCCCGTGGCTGAACTTGGCCTCGCTGTGGTTGCGGACATAGACCTCGACCTGCTGCCAGAACCCGGTGTCGTCGCGAATCTTCTTGCAGCTCGCGCAGATGGGCACAATGCCGCGCAGGGTCTTGATCTCGGCCAGCGCCCGTTGCAGTTCCCCGATCTTCCCGGCCAGGGCGTCCTGCGCCTCCACCAGGCGGCGGCCCACCTCGACGCGGGCGCGCAGCTCGCCCACGTCGAAGGGCTTGGCCAGGTAGTCGTTGGCCCCGGCGTCCAGCCCGGCGACGATCTCCGCCTTGTCCGTCTTGGTGGTGAGCATGAGGATGTAGGGCGGCCGGTCGCTTTCCACGGCGCGGATCCGGCGCAGGACTTCCAGCCCGTCCATCTCCGGCATCATCCAGTCGAGGATGACCAGCCGGGGCGCGTCCGGTTGCTGGAGCGCTTCCCAGGCTTCGAGGCCGTTGACGGTCTCCACCGGCTCGTGCCCGGCTTTCCTCAGCACCGCCGCCAGCATGCCGCGGCTGGTCAAATCGTCTTCGGCGATCAGGATGCGCATGGGGAACCCCCTGGATCAGTATTCATTCTGACGCCTGACTTCTGAATACAGGCTTTCAACTCTGCAAACGAGATTGCCAGTTCACCCATCCGCGCGTTCATGCGCTCCAGGTCTCCTGCCTTGCCCGCCTGCTCCAGTTCGAAGGCCAGCGCCCGCAGGGCCTCGCCGCCGATGCTGCCGGCCGCGCCCTTGATGGTGTGGGCCTGCCGCTCGGCCCCGGCCGCGTCACCGGCCTCCAGATAGCCCCGCAGGACCTCGATCTGCCGGGGTATATCCTCCAGGAACCCTCGAAGAGTCGTTTCGGCCAGCGCCTCGTCGCCCATCAGCCGCTCCAGCATCCCCGCCCGGTCCCAGACGGCAATCTTTTTGCCGCGAGACCTGTCCACATCCATCTTCTTCTCCCCCCCATCTTCGTCCCGATCCTCGTCTATCCCATCTTCCCGATTCGACGACGATCGAGACAACGATCGGGACGAAGATTTCTTCACTTGGCCATTGGATATTCCGTGTTGGCTATTGGATATTGATTCCTCCCCATCCTTCATCCATCCGCCTTCATCCTTTCTTGCCGGCAGCCATTTCGCCAGCATGTCCGCCAGCGCCTTGGGCGAGACCGGCTTGGCGATATAGTCGTCCATCCCCGCCTCGATGCACTTCTCCCGGTCGCCCTGCATGGCATGCGCCGTCATGGCGATGATGGGAAGGCGGCGCCCTTCATGCTGACTTCTGGCTTCTGACTTCTGACTCCTGATTCTTCTCGCCGTCTCCCGCCCGTCCATCACAGGCATCTGGATATCCATCAGAACCAGGTCGTAGCGTTGTTTCTCCAACGCGGCGATGGCCTCGACGCCGGTGCCGACCGTATCGGTTCGCACGCCCAGTTTCTTCAGGATGCCCTCGGCGACCAGCCGGTTAACCTCGTTGTCCTCGGCCAGGAGGATGCGCGGCGCATCGGAATGGACGGGCGCGGAAGCGGAGACCGGCGTCGTCGTCACGGACGAAGACGCAGCCCGGGCGGCGATCGCTTCGTGCAGGGCGTCGAAGAGCGTTGAGGCGCGCACCGGTTTGGGCAACCAGGCGTTGACTCCGGCCTGCTTGAAGAGCTTGCTCTCGCCGACGTTCCCCATCGAGGTCAGCAGGATCAGCCGCATCGCCGCATGGGCGGGCTCGTGCCGGATGACTTGCGCCAGCGCCAGGCCATCCATGCCCGGCATCTGCATGTCCAGAATCGCCGCGCGGAAGGCGATCCCTTCTTCCTGCGCTTTGCGCAAGACCGCGAGGGCGGACGGGCCGTCTTCTGCACACTGAACACGGAAGCCCCAGGCCCGGAGCTGCGTCATCAGCACCTGCCGGTTCGTCTCGTTGTCATCCACCACGAGGATACGTGCGCCATGAATATCCACTGGCGCGGTTGCCGCCCGGACGCCGGATTCGCTTCCGTCCAAGGCTTCTTCCTTCCCGCCCCGGTCCAGCCGGAGCGTGAACCAGAATGTCGTGCCCCGGCCTTCTTCCGAATCCACCCCGATCTCACCGCCCATCAGTTCCGTCAGTTGCCGTGCAATCGCCAACCCCAGCCCCGTGCCGCCAAACCGCCGTGTGCTGGACGTATCCACCTGGCTGAACTTCGCAAACAGCAATTCCCGCTTGTCCGTCGGAATCCCAATCCCCGTGTCGCTCACCGAAAAACGAAGACGTATTTGAGACTGATCCGTCCGATCCGACGGATCCTCTGCGTCGGCAAGACTCACCCGCACCGCGATCTCTCCGCGCTCGGTGAACTTCACCGCGTTGCCCGCCAGGTTCACCAGAATCTGTCGCAGGCGGAGCGGATCGCCGCACAGCCGGTCCGGTACATCCGGCGCCGCGGCACAGATAAACTCGATTCCCTTCTCCTGCGCCCGCAGGGCCAGCGGAGCCACGGTTTCGTCGAGCAGCTTGCGCAAACTGAACTCGCTTTCATCGAGCGTCAGCTTGCCGGCCTCCATCTTGGAGAAGTCGAGAATGTCATCCAGCAGGGCCAACAGCGATTCGGCGCTGCTCATCGCTGTCTCGGCAAAACGGCGCTGTTCGGCGTTCAGCGCCGTATCGAGCAACAGGCCGGTCATGCCGATGACCCCGTTCATCGGCGTACGGATCTCGTGGCTCATGTTGGCCAGGAACTCGCTCTTCGCCCGATTCGCCGCCTCGGCTTTCTCGGCCAGCACGTTTGCCCGGCCCATGGCATCATTCAACTTGCGGTTCGTATCCAGCAGTTCCTGTTCGGCCCGCTTGTGCCGGGTGACATCCTGAAGCATCACCAGATACCCGGTGATCTCGCTCCCGTCCGTTTGGAGCGTCAGGGAACGCAACTGCCATATCTGGTTCCGCAGAATCACATTCCGTTCCCCGTTGGCGCCGACGTTGCCGGCGTCGGGACTCCGGTGAACGTTCGAGACACCCTCCACGCAGTCCCGATGGAAGTCAGGATCGCGGAGTATCCGGCCGCCGACGGGATTCGCGTTGACGATGCGCCCCTGCCGGTCAAGCACGAACAGCGCATCCGGCAACTGTCGGAACAGGGCATCCAGTGCATGGGGAAAGGCATCGAAAAGCCCCGCGCGAAATACGCCGTGGAAGATCAGCAATCCCATGGCCGCGAATCCCACCGGGGTCAGGTCCAGGAATCCTCCGGGCTTGAACCCCAGGACGTAGATGATGTTGACGGGAAAGGAGAGCGCGGCACCGGCCAGGACATAGCCGACCCGTTTGCGGTCCATCCCGCGTACCCGGTACAACAGCCGTGCCAGCAACGCCACCGCGGCGCCCACGCACAGATAGGAATAAACCAGATGAAGCCACCAGAGAGGTCCCGGCGTCAGCACTTGATGGAAAAAACCGCCGAACTCGCCCTGGCGCACATCCGAATAGAACAGACGATGCTGTGGATTGGTGGCCACGAGCCCAACCACCACGCACGGGATCAGAAAGAGCAGGACGCCACGCCACCGCGTCAGGAAGCACCCTTTGCCCGCGTAGGTGACGGCAAAGCCAAGCAGGCATACCGGCACGATTGTCAGCCCGACATAGGCAACGCTGGTGGTCCAGCGCATCGCCGCCAGACTGCGCATGCCCAGTTCGACGGCATACGCCAGCGACCAAACCGAGACGCCACCCGTCAGCGCCGCCATCCATGCTGCCGACGGCATGGCTTCGCGACGCCGCCAGGCGCACACAGTCAACGCGAGGCTGATTGCCCCCGCCAGCCAGATCGAGAGGATGGCCAACCACAACATGCTTCACCATTTCCAGAGGGGGAAAGCGATCCACGCTTCCCAGTAGGAGTCCATATAGGCCAGGGTGTTGCGCGCCGACTCCAGATGCCAATAGCGCAGTTCGACGAATATGGGGATCGGCAGCACGCCGTTCTCGTAATCCGTCATCCCGTCGTACCCGACCGCCAGCTTGCCCCAGAGGTAGTCTTTGCCGGAGGCGTCGCGGACGCCGTCGGTCCTGCCCGCGCTTTCCTCACGGTACCATGCGCCGGCCGTGCCGGTCAGCCGTTTGCCCAGCCAATACGTTTTCAAGTCCAGTTCATGCGTCATGTACCGGCCCGGGGTGTGGCGCACGCTGACAACCCCCTCGCCGGGCCGGAATATGTCCCGGCTGCCTTCCAGGGGATATTGCAGTTCAAAACGGTAGTTCAGGCTCGCATTCGACCATAATTTGAAATCCACAACATGATTGAAGAGCGCGGCCTCGCTCTCGCGGGTGCCGACATTCAGCTTTTCCGTGTTGTGCGAGAAGTCGGTTGCCGTCTCACAGGTCCGCCACCCGGCCCCTGCCGTCCCGGTCCAGCGGGGCGTCTCTAAATACTGATGGTAGAGCCAGACATGCGCGTCTCCCCATCCGTCGCCCTTGAGCGTCTCAGCGCGAATTCCCATCGCCTCCAATTGCCCGAGGATCGCGTGATCCAGTGGCGGCGGCGCATGTACATCCACGCGCTGGCGAACCTCGCCGCGGAAATAGGGAAGCTGCAGGTGCAGCGTGGTCCGGGGCGTCAATCCGGCGTAGAGATCGAGGACAGTGAAGTTATAGTCTGCCTCATAACGGCCCGCGATCAGATCGGCGCCGAGGGCGGCGTTGATCTGGTCCACCAGTTCGGCGCCGATCGGAGCGGCGTGCCGGCTGTTGTCCCAGGCCCTCCGGTATTCGAGCGGGGCAAAGGTAACCGCTACGGCCCCCACTCCCTCCGGCACCACCTGCGCCGAACCGGCGAGGGCCGCAAGGGGTGCAATCCCCCACGGTAGCATCCAACCCAAAACAAAACTTAAGCCGATTCTGCGGTACGCAAGCAGTCCGTATCCTCGCCGATCATCCACCTCTCGCCCTAAAAACGCGAATTGCATGACTATCGAACGCTTCATGTCTTTGCCCTTTCTTCGAGTTGCTGGTCCCCCATCCACTTCGCCAGCATATCCGCCAACGCCTTGGGGGAGACCGGCTTGGCAATGTAGTCGTCCATCCCCGCCTCGATGCACTTCTCCCGGTCGCCCTGCATGGCATGCGCCGTCATGGCGATGATGGGAAGGCGACGCCCTCCATGCTGACTCCTGACTCCTGACTCCTGACTCCTGATTCTTCTCGTGGCCTCCAGCCCGTCCATCACGGGCATCTGGATGTCCATCAGGACGAGGTCGTATCGCTCCCTCTTCAACGCGGCGATGGCCTCGGCGCCGGTGCCGACCGTATCGGTCCGCACACCCAGTTTCTTCAAGATGCCCTCGGCGACCAGCCGGTTAACCTCGTTGTCCTCGGCCAGCAGGATGCGCGGCGCATCGGGACGGACGGGCGCGGAAGCGGAGACCGGCGGCGTTGTCGCGGCCGACGGCGGGATCCGGGCGGCGAGCGCCTCGTGCAGAATGTCAAAGAGCGTCGAGGCGCGCACCGGTTTGGGCAACCAGGCGTTGAGCCCGGCCTGCTTGAAGCGCTTGCTCTCGCCTGCGTTGCCCATTGAGGTCAGCAGGATCAGCCGCATCGCCGCATGGGCGGACTCGTGGCGGATGACCTGCGCCAGCGCCAGGCCATCCATGCCCGGCATCTGCATGTCGAGAATGGCCGCGCGGAAAACGATCCCTTCTTCCTGCGCTTTGCGCAAGACCGCGAGAGCGGACGGGCCGTCTTCTGCACACTGAACACGGAAGCCCCAGGACTGGAGCTGCGTCATCAGCACCTGCCGGTTCGTATCGTTGTCGTCCACCACGAGGATACGCGCGCCACGAATATCCACCGGCGCGGTTGCCGCCCGGACGCCGGATTCGCTCCCGTCCAAGGCTTCTTCCTCTCCTCCCCTGTCCAGCCGGAGCGTGAACCAGAATGTCGTGCCCCGGCCTTCTTCCGAATCCACCCCGATCTCACCGCCCATCAGTTCCGCCAGTTGCCGCGCAATCGCCAGACCCAGCCCCGTGCCGCCAAACCGCCGCGTGCTGGACGAATCCACCTGGCTGAACTTCCCGAACAACAGATCCTGTTTGTCCGCCGCAATGCCAATCCCCGTGTCGCTCACCGAAAAACGAAGACGTATTTGAGACTGATCCGTCCGATCCGACGGATCCTCTGCGTCGGCAAGACTCACCCGCACCGCGATTTCTCCGCGTTCCGTGAACTTCACGGCGTTGCCCGCCAGGTTCACCAGGATCTGCCGTAGGCGGGTCGGATCCCCGCACAGCCGGTCCGGAACATCCGGCGCCGCCGCGCAGATGAACTCGACCCCCTTTTCCTGCGCCCGCATCGCCAGCGGGGCCACGGTCTCGTCGAGCAGTTTGCGCAGACTGAAGTCGCTCCGGTCGAGCGTCAGCTTGCCGGCCTCCATCTTGGAGAAATCAAGGAT
>VGWG01000078.1 GCA_016873675.1 Lentisphaerota bacterium
ACCCGCTTCGCCACTCTTTCAGCCTCCAGAGCGGCGACAAGAGCCAAAAATGAGCAAAAAATGAAAGAATTTAGATGCGTTTGCCCTATTGTGTCTGGCGCTCACGGCGGTTTCCCTGTATCATAACCGGCATGTTGCCCCTGTATGACTGGACGACCCCTGCGGACGACCCGGCCGCCGCCGCGGCTTTGGCCGACGCGTTTGACATTCCGGTTGCCGCCGCCCGCGTGCTCGCCGCGCGCGGCTGGGCCGACCCCGTTGCGGCCGAACGATTCCTCAACCCGCGCCTGGCCGACCTGAGCGACCCGCTGGCGTTGCCCGGCATGGCCGAGGCCGTGACGCGACTGTGGCGGGCGGTCGATGCCGGCGAATCGGTCGTCGTGTTTGGCGACTTTGACGCCGATGGCGTTGCGGCAACGGCCATCCTGACCTCGGCGTTAAACGCATTCGGGTGCCGCGTGACGCCATTCATTCCCGACCGGTTGAGCGAAGGTTACGGGCTGTCGTCCGCAGCCCTGGTCCGCCTCGCCGCACAGCATCCCGACGCCCGGCTGGTGGTGACGGTTGACTGCGGCATCACGTCGGCCGCCGCGGTGCGCGCGCTGAGCGCCGACGGCCGCGAGGTGATCGTCACGGACCACCATGTGCCTGACGCCACGAATCCCCTCCCCTGCGGGGGCGTCGTCATCAACCCCCATCTCCCGGGAACGCCTGCGGGCTGCGAGGCGCTCTGCGGCGCCGGGATCGCCTTCAAGCTCGCCTGTGCGTTGTGGAAAACCGGCAAGGCCGCCGGTCGTCCCGGAACGGAGGCGTGGGATCCGCGCGCCTGGTTCGATGCCGTGGCCGTGGCGACCGTGGCCGATGTGGTGCCGCTCCGCGGCGAGAATCGCCTGCTGGTGCGGCACGGGCTCAAACGGCTTCACGAAAAGCCTTCGACCGGTCTCCACGCGCTCTTGCGCAAGGCGCTCGCCACAGCCGAAGCGCCGACCAGCCACCACCTGGGGTTCCTTCTGGGGCCGCGTATCAACGCTGCCGGGCGGATGCGCGATGCCTGGCCCGCCTTCGAGCTGCTCTGCACGCGCGACACCGATCAGGCGCGCGAGCTGGCCGCGACGCTCGACCAGCTCAACAGCGAGCGGCGCCATGCGGAGGAGTCCATCATCGCCGAGGCGCTGGCGCAGCTCGCCGCCCTCCCCGCCCCGAGGGCTCCGGGCGCGATCGTCGCGGGCGGCGCCGACTGGCATCCCGGCGCGGTCGGCATCGTCGCGGCCCGGCTCAGCGAGCGCGCGGGTGTTCCCGCAGCCGTGGTCTGCCTCCGCCCCGACGGCGGCGGACGCGGCTCGCTCCGAGCGGGCAAGGATTATGACGCGCTCGCCGCGTTGAGGCAGTGCCAGGATCTGCTTGACGGGTTCGGCGGCCACCGCCTCGCCGCCGGGTTCGAGATCAAGCCCGGCTGTTTCGACACCTTTCGCGCCGCCTTCGTCACCGCCTGCGCCGCACAGCGCCCCGAAAGCTCGGGGCGGCAAACGCTGGTCCTTGATGGCTGGCTCGATCCGAACGAGTTGACGATCGATCTGTGGCAGGCGCTGGCGCGCATGGAGCCGTTCGGCGAAGGGAATGCCCGCCCGCGCTGGGCGATGCGGCATGTGGCGCTTGCCGAGCGGCGCGCGATCGGCGCCGACGGCACGCACGTGATGTTCCGGTTCGATTGCGGCGGAAGACCGTTTCGAGGCGTGTGGTTCAAGGCGGGGCATTTGCTGGATGCCATCCCTGCGACGGGCGATCAATGCTTCGACGTGGCGTTCGAATGCCAGCTGAACCGATACAGGGGCACCGAGAGCGTCGAAATGCTGATCGTCGATCTGCGTCCCTCGGTTTAGCGCAACGGGCAGAACGAACGAACGTCTTCGATGGCCGTTGCGCCGCAGAGGAGCATCACCAGCCGATCCACGCCGAGCGCGATACCTCCTGACGGCGGCAGACCCGTCTCGAGCGCCCCGAGGAAAGGTTCATCGAGCGGATACACCTCCTGGCCACGCGCCCGTCGCTCCTCTGAGCAGGCGAGGAAGCGGGCGCGCTGGGCTTTCGGGTCGGTGAGTTCGCCGAAGGCATTGGCGATTTCGAGGCCGCCGATGTAGAGCTCCCACCGCTCGGCGACGGCGGGATCGCCGGGCTTGAGCCTGGCCAGCGCGGCCGCCGCGGCGGGGTAATCGGTGAGCACGACTGGGCGGTCGCGCGGCAGCGCCGGTTCGACACGGTTGACCAGGTCGAGATCAAAGCGGTCGGCGTCATAGTCGGCCACAGGATTCCAGCCGGCCCAGGCGAGAAACGCCTCCCGCACGGTCAGGACGTGCCAGGGCGCGGCGAGATCAACCGCCGCGCCGGCGGCCGTCAGCGTCGTGCGATGGAGCGTTTCCTGCGCGACGTGCCGGACCAGCGCCTCGGCATCCGCCAGGATCTCACGACACCCGGCGTGCGCGCGGTACCATTCGAGCAGGGTGAATTCGGGGGTGTGGCGAACCCCGCGCTCGCCCGCGCGAAAGCAGGGGCCGATCTGGAAGATACGCGCACACCCGGCGGCGAGCAGCCGCTTCATGTGCAACTCGGGGGAGGTCCGCAGCCAATGCCCAGGTCCTGAGGGCGGCGCGTCAATGTGCAGCTCAAGCGCAGGCGCAGGGATGCGCACGGGCGTCTCGACCTCGATAAAATCCCGTTCCGTGAAGAACGTGCGCATCGCCGCCAGCGCGCGGCTGCGAACCGCCAGATTTTCGAGCGGCGCAACGCCGGTGTCGGCGGCGGCGACAGGGGATTTCAAACGATCATCCATAGCAACGTGTTCTATTATTCTGACTCCTGAATTCTGTATTCTGACTTCTCTCTTGCAAACACCCCGAAGGGGTTTTGCAAGAGTCTCACTCACTCCACTGCTGCAAAGAAGAAGACGATGCTGGTCGCGTTGAAAATCATGTGCATGAGGATCGGCGTGACGAGCGAGCCGGTCACGGCATAGCCAAGCGCGAAACACGCACCCGCCACGCCGAGCGGCAGAAATGTCGGAAGGTGCGCGTGGATGGCCCCGAAGAAGAGCGCCTGCAGGACCAGCGCGCGGGCGAACGACCCCGAATGGGCGAGCAGCGCGGGAAAGAGCACGCCGCGGAACAAGACCTCCTCCGCAACCGGCGCGGCGATGACCGCCAGGCCGATCACCGCCACCCGCAGGGCGATTCCGTTGCCGGGCGCGGTCAGCAACGCGAAGACATCCTGCGGGGCATCCCCCAAGCCGATCCACCCGCACAGTTCAAACGAGAGCACCGACACCACCAGCACGGGAGCGACCATTGCGGCGCCCAGCGTCACCCCGTGGATCAGCGGACGCTGCGCCGGGATCCAGTTCAGGAAGACATCCCGCAACCGGCAGCCCCGGAAACGGGCGCACGACACCGCCGCGGCACCCCAGACCGCATACAGCATGACCGCCGGCAGCAGCACAGCCACGAGGGTCGGCGACGGCGCCGAACGCGCGGGATCGGCCACGGGAGCAAACCCCGCAGACCACGCGGCCGGCAGCGCCACGATCAGCACGCAGCACACGGACAGCGCGATCTCCAGCATGCCGAAAGGCCGGGCCAGACGCGGCGCCCAGACGCGCACCCCGCCTGTGAACGGGCGCCACACCCGCGTCAGCAAAAACAGATTGCCCGTGCATGCCGCGACCAGCGCCAGCACCGCCGCGCCGGTCGTCAGGAGTTCTGTAGAATTTTCGGGTCTCTCCACCATGACGACACTGTACCAAAACAAGGGAGGCGATTGCAAAACCTCCTTCGTCGGTTCTGCAAGCGCCGTATTCAGAAGCCAGAATTCAGTATTCAGAATTGGAACCCTCTCACGGGCAAAGTGTTCTCATATTCTGACTCCTGACTTCTCTCTTGCAAACACCCCGAAGGGGTTTTGCAAGAGCCTCATTTTTCTAAACGGTGTGGAAATCGTTCCTTCTCGATCCTTTAAGGGGATGGAGGGCTCGTCATTGGGAAATTGCGGTGTGACGGGAGAAGGACTGGGTGACTGGGTGACCTGGTGACGCCCGGATGGGCTACATCTCCGGCGTCACCCAGTCACCAGGTCAATAGCCATGTTCAACTACCCAGCCAAAATCAGCGAGATCATCGGCGTGGGCCGGTTTCGACCAGCGTCGTCTCGTCCCACGGTGGCGCCGACGCATCACGGGTTTCATGAGTTGATCTGCGTGCTGCATGGGCACTTCCATGTGGCGGCAGGCGTCCGCGCGCAGAGGCCACAAGGGACGTCCAACACGTCAGATGGCAAAAACCGTTCTTGCCTTTTTCTGCCGCAACGTGTATATCCTTTGCTGAAAAGGGGTGCGTCATGCGCCTGACAGGAGAGTGTAGCCGTGCATATCAACCCACACGTATCCGCTTTTCTCACGAACTACCCGTATGAGGGGCTGACCTTCGACGACGTCACGCTGGTCACCCAGTATGCCGACTTCCTCCCGGACGAGGCCTCCATCGCCACCCGCCTCACCACCCGCATCGCGCTCAACATCCCCTTCGTCAGCGCCGCCATGGACACCGTCACCGAGGCCCAGATGGCGATCAGCATGGCGATGCTCGGCGGCATCGGCGTGATCCATAAGAACCTCCCGCCAAACGTGCAGGCCGAGCAGGTGCGCAAGGTTAAGCAGTATCTCAACGGTCTGATCCCCCACCCCGTCGTGTTTCATGCCGAAGACACCCTCGACCACATTCAAGAGGCACGGCGATCGAAGAACCTCAGTTTCAGCGGCTTTCCCATTACCGACAAAGAGGACCGCCTCGTCGGCATCATCACCTCCACCGATCAGCGCTTCGCCAAGGGCGGCGATGCGCGCGTGAAGGATCTCATGACCACGCAGATCGTGACCGCCCCGCCCGACACGACGCTCGAAGACGCCTATCGGATCATGATGGCCAACAAGATCGGCAAACTGCCGCTGCTTGACGCCGCCGGAAAACTCGTCGGGCTCTACAGCTTCACCGATGTGAAGGAGGTGATTGAAAACCGCCAACCGCTCTACAATCGGGACAGCCACTACCGTCTGCGCGTCGCCGCCGCAATTGGTGCGAACGACCATGTTCGCGCCGATTTGCTTGCCGAACAGCATGTCGACGTGTTCGTGGTTGACAGCGCCCACGGCCATTCCAAGGGCATCCTCGACATGATCCGCTGGCTGGTTCAGCACTACCCCGACATTGACGTGATCGGGGGCAATGTGGCGACTGCCGAGGGCGCTCTGGCGATTCGAGACGCCGGCGCGCACGCCGTCAAGATCGGCATTGGCCCCGGGTCGATCTGCACCACCCGCGTCGTCTGCGGCGTCGGCATCCCCCAGATCACGGCCGTCTACGAGTCCGCATCCGCGCTTGAGGGATCCATTCCCGTCATCGCCGACGGCGGCATCCGCCACTCGGGCGACGTCCCCAAGGCACTCGTGGCGGGCGCCGACTGCGTGATGCTCGGCTCGCTCCTCGCGGGCACCGACGAAAGTCCCGGAGAAAAAATCATTCACGAAGGCCGGCAATACGTCATCTATCGCGGCATGGGGAGTCTCGCCGCGATGAAGGAGGGGAAGGGCAGCCGCCAGCGTTACGGGCAGGACAACATCAAGGAAGAGGAACTCGTGCCGCAGGGGATCGAGGGGATCGTGCCGCATCTGGGAAGCGTCAAGAAGGTGATGACGCAGTTTTGCGGCGGGCTCCGCTCAGCGCTGGGTTACTGCGGCGCCCGCACCCTGCCGGAGCTCCAGCGCACGGGCAAGATGTACCGGGTCTCGACCGCCGGGGTCCGCGAAGCCCACCCCCACGACGTGAAGATCATCAAGGAAGCGCCGAACTACCGCTCGTGAGCGGGAACTTCCTGACCACGAACGGGGCGACCGCTGAGTGCATTGGCTGCTCAGTTTTTCATGTGTCGTATTTGCCGCAAAAGAACGCATAGACCACAAAGATGGGTCTGTGTTGCTTTGCGATCCTTGCGCTCCTTCGCGGCAATTACCCTGCGGAAATTGACGTGGCGATTGATGCTGGGGTTGCCTCTGTCGTATTTGGCCGCAAAAGAACGCATAGACCGCAAAAATGCGTCGGCGTGGCTTTGCGATCCTTCGCCTCAATTCCCCTGTGAGTTGGCCGAAAGAGAAGGGTCAGCGTTGTGTGGCGGTTCGATTCTCTTTGCTGTCAGTGCGTATTTCTTGATGGCGAACTTGTAGGAGCCGAAGTTGATCAACAGACCATGCTCAAGGCGGGTGGATTTCAGATAGCCAAGCAGTTGCGCCACATGCTCGTCGGCAAGCGTCTTGGCGGCTTTGATCTCGACAATCAGGCAGTCGTTGATTAGAAGATCGGCGTAGTAGTCGCCGATGGGGGTTCCATCATCGTCAAGTACCTGTAGGGGATACTGCTGCCTCACGTCCAAGCCCGCCTTGCGCAACCGATGGGTCAGAGCATTCTCGTAGACCTTCTCCAAGTGACCGTGACCGTGGTAGACATGAATGGCGTAGGCCGTCTCACGAACCCTATCGCACAAATCATTGATCGTTCTCATCTTTGCGTCCCCTGAGTTCTTTCGCGGCTAGCCCAACACGGAATAGCCGCAAGAGAGCGCAGAGAGCGCAGACTGGGCCTTTGCGTCCTCTGCGTTCTTTCGCGGCTAGTCCAACACGAAATGGCCGCAAGAGAACGCAGAGAACGCAGAGTTGGTCTTTGCGCGCCTTGCGTTCTTTCGCGGCTAGTCCAACAATTGGTATCGGTCGAGGGGAGGGTGAGCCTACTTCGCCGGCGCGAGCAGAGGCTCGATCGGGAATGCCTCGATGGCCACCGCCGTCTCCGAGACCGGGGCGGCGGAGCCGGGCTCAACCCGAGCCGCATCGTCCGGGGCTGCGGTGGCCGGAGCCCCCTGCGTCGCCTTACCGGCCTTCTTCTTCTCTTCCTTCTCGCGCAACTTCTGCAGCGCCGCTTCGGAGCGCCTGATTTCCTCCTCGCGGGCGACCCGCGCCCGTTCACGGCGCAGCACATCCTCTACCGGCTCGGGCTCGGCCAGCGGGCTTTTCGACCAGCCCTGGGTCCAGAGGCCGTCAGCCGAGCGTCCCAGCGATTCACGCCGGCGGCGGGCCTCTTCAGAGGCTGCGGACTGACTGGCAAAAACGTGAGGCGTCATGAAAACCAGCAATTCGGATCGCTTCTCGTTGTTATATTGCTTTCCAAAAATCCAGCCCAGATAGGGAATCTCGCTCAGGAAGGGAATGCCCGACTTGCCGGTGTCGATGCTCTTCTTGACCAAACCGCCCAGAATGACCGTTTCGCCGCTATCCACGATCACATCGGCATTGATCTCGCGGGTCGTGGTCGTGGCATATTTGGCGGTCACCGTTCCAATCGTGACCGGTTGGGCGGCACCCTTGTCCTGGAAGGTCTGCTTGACGGTCATCATGACATTGCCCTTGGCATTGATCCGCGGCGTCACGGTGACGGTGATGCCGATCTCCTTCTGCACGTAATCCTCTTCATACGTCGTGGTGTTGTTGATGGTGATCGGTTTCTTGCCGTTGAACAGATAGACGAGCTCCGTCGCCTTGATGGTCGCTTCCTTGTTGTCCATGGTCTGAATAACGGGCGAGGCCAGCACCTTGGACCGGATGTCCGATGACGATGCCTTAATCACGAGATCCAGATCCAGCTTGTTGATCTTGGTGTAATAGGCAATTCCGCTTTGCAGGAGGTTCGTCGCCACGCTGCTGATCAGATTATAGGCCGGCGTCTCGCCGGCGCCGCCCACCAGCCAGCCCTGGGCCCCCGCATTGCCATTGACGTGTTTCACCCAGTCGATCCCCGCCTCAATGTCGTCGCCCAGGGACACTTCCAGCACCACCGTTTCGATCAGCACTTGTGAAAGCTGGATGTCCATGCTGGCAATCAGGGTCTTGATGACATCCAGATCCGCCTTGCTGGCCTTGATGATGATGCCGTTGATCCGCTTATCGGGGAGCACCTTGATGTTGTCTTTGTTGAGCTCGCCAACCGTGGATGTGCCCGTCTCGCCAGAGGCAGGCTCGGTTCGCGCCAGCCGGGTCTGTCTGACGGCCTCGGGAAGGGTCAGGGTTCTGGTGTCGCCGGCGGGCGCGCCGGAAGTCTTGGGCGCGTCGTCCTTCTGCGCTTCGTTGCCGATCAGGTCGTTGACCATCTTGGCGATCTCCTCGGCATCGGCGTGCTCGAGGCGCATGACCTCGACCGTGAAGTTCGGCGCGGTCTTGACATCGAGGATAACGATCAGATCGTCAAAGAACTTCATGTTCTCCTCACTGGTGATGATGATGAGCTGGTTGGAGCGCTCATCGGCGACGATGTTGACACGGCCCCGAATCATGCCGCGTTCGGCATCGGAAATCGTGGCTTCTATCACCTCGTTGGGCATGGCGGGAACTTCGGGCACGGGCGTGGTTGTCACCCGTCTGCTGACACCGGGCGGCAGGATCGGCGCCGGGCGGCGGACCTCGATGCCGGGCGAGCCGGTGGTCTTCGTCTGAAGCGATTCCTTGCCCTGCATCTGCTTCTGCGATTCGGTAACAAAGTCATTGAGCTTTTTCTGAATTTCGAGCGCCTTGGCCCATTCGATTTTCCGATAAAAGACCTTGTCACGGATGGGCAGCTCGATGTCGATGAAGGCGATGATCTCCAACATGCGGTTGACGTTCTCGGCGGAATCCAGGATCAGGATGCTTTGGAGGTCTTTGAACAGCGTGATCTGCCCGTCGTCACGCTTGAACCCTTCGATCGCCTTGAACGCATCGTCCACCGAGACGTACTTGAGGCGAACCATCTGGCTGACGAACTGACCCTTGGCGATGTGACCGCCTTCGGGCACCTCCCCAAAGCCGGTCTCGAAGCCGCGCTTCATCACCGTCTGGGAGTTCTCAACCCGCAAGAAAATCTCGTCGATCGGGATCAGCACGATCTTGTTCATATTCAGGAGGCGTTCAATCGCCTCGAGATAGTGCGCCTCCGTCAGCTTGGCCTGCGGATTGCTGTTCAGCGGAGGGGGGGTCGCCTTGAGGTTGACATCCGGGGCCACGAGGAGCGTCTGCCCTGTCACGTCAACATAGGTCTTCAGGTAGATCTCGATGGGCGTGCCTTCGGCGAACTTCAGCGCTGGCATCGCTTTCCCGCCGCTGGCACCCCGATCCGCCGTGTTGGTGGCGGCGGCCGGACGGGGATTGACGCGGGGGGCAATCACGCGACCCGACATCGGCGACACCGGCGTCATCGGCGGGACCGCATCCTGTGCCCGAACTGCGAGCGACAGGCCGATCACGCAGAGGATACCGGTTTGCAGGCTTCTGAGAATGTTCATGGTCTTACTCCTGAGCGGATTCGGGTGGCCGTGCTGATTCGCGCATGTAGGCGCAATACAGGGTGAATTGGCCCCGCAACAGGGCCGGGTTTTGCGGATGGATAGCGACGGTCATGTTACGCACATCGAGCATGACCCCCTCATTTTGCACATCGTGCAAAAACCGAACGAGCGCATCGAGCGAGCCGTTGAAATCCGAGCATTTGATTGGAAACTCATAGACATCACCCACCAGCGTTTCTTTTTCGGGGCTGGCGTTGATCAGCGTCAGCCCGTTGCGCTTGGCGGCGGTATTCATGAGGCCCATCCAATGCGTGTCCACCTGCTTGTCGGCGGAAAAGACTTGCATGAGGTCCTTCAGCCGCGCAAAGCGGGCCTCGATGGCTGGGCGCTGGGTGATCAACATCCTCCGGAATCGCAGTTCCGTCTGGCGGCTCCGCAATTGGGTCTGCGCGGCACGCCAGGCTTTGATCTGCCCATCATAGGCGAAAATGAGGACGGCAAACAGCAGCGCTGCGACGGTTCCGCCAGCCAGCAGACGTTCACGGGGTGAGAGCATCATTCGCGCACCTCCGCTTTCTTGAGCGTGGCATTGATCTCAAACCGGTGCCTGCCTGGCCTGCCCGGATCCCGGATCAAGGATACGCCCCCGACCGTGCAAATTCCGAAAGGTCCGGTATTTTCAATCGCATCCTTGAACTGATAGGCCAGATCCTGGTCCGACGTTTCGCCAGCGAGTTTCACGCTGCCCCGGCGCGCGTACACCAGCATCGTCAGGTCAACACCCTCCGGCATCCGATCCGCAACCGTACGCATCACCTCCAATACCGAATCGGAGCGGTCGGTGTAGGATTCAATCAGATCCGCGCGCGACCGGGTGTTCTGGACCGTCTGGAAGGCGGATTCATTGGCGGCCAGCGCCCGTTCAATGTCCGCCACCCGCTTCCGCATCAGCAGCGGCGCGCCGAACAGTCCGCCAGCCAGGAGAAGCCAGATCACGGCCAGTGTGATCGCCCCCCGCAGAAAACGCTTGTTTGAATCCGAAGCCGCGTTCCGCGCGCGCCAGAGACCCGGCAGCAGATTGAGACCCAGAGGCGACGCCTCGGCATCGCGAACCGCCAATCCGTGGAGATCGGCGTCGGGTTGCGGCGGAGGGATGTGCCGGACCGGAACGTCCACCGCCTGCCGGATCGCGTCGGCCAGGGAGGCATCGAGCGGTTCCCTGTTAAAGAAAACAACCTCTCCCACGGGCACCGCACCGGACTCGACCTCGGCATTCAGGAGTGACAAGGTGATCTCGATGGCCAGTGCCTGCGGGTCGGCCAACGCGCCGAGGCCGCGAACAAAAACCGGACGCGTGCCGTCGGCAATCAGCAGATCCCACTCGTCCGCCACGCAGGTCAGGAAGACCCGCCGCATCGGAACGGGATCATCGGCGATGGCGGCGCACGCGGCCCGCCACCATCCCAGCAGCAGCGCATCAACCCGTTCGACACGCAAGCCGGCGCCCTTCACCCACGGATCCAACTGCTCGACCATGGCGTGGGGCAGCACGGCGGCAAAAACGATCAGGTCGTCCTCCGTCTCGGCGACCACCTCGCCCGAAACGGTCAAGTGGTCGCCGGAGAACGGCGCGTATTTGGCCATCTGCAGGGCGACGACGCTCTCGAGGTCACCGCGCGTGGCGGCCGGCAGCCGGAGCATCTTCACCAGCAGACGCGAGGCGGGAAGCCCCAGCGTCACTGCACCGCCCGCAGCCGCGACGGCTTGATCAAAGGCGATGCGGCCGGGATCCGGAACCGCCGCTGCGTCAGCCCCGTCCGTCGCGGCGGCAGCGGCCGCGTCGGCGGGCGGCGGCGGCTGCTGCGGCGCGGCATACGTTCGCCGCAGGGCTGCGGACCAGACGCCGGCCGAGCCGCTCCTGACCAGTCGCAGCACGCGGCATGCGCCCCGCTCGACCGTCAATACCGTGATTTCATTCTTCGCCATGTCAGATCCGCAACCTTATTCCCTACGGCTCCTCCCGCCAGTGCAGGATGCTCAACCGCGATCCGTCAAAATAAACGATCGCCCGGATGCTCCGGGTGACCGGGCCGAACACGCCAACCGATGTGACCCTGAAAAAGGCCGACCGGGTGGTCACACGCGCCTGGATGGCCCCGTCCAGCCCCGGCACCCGGCTCATCAAATCGCCGACACTCTTAAAAGAACTGTTGTTGGCACCCACAATCCCGGCCGTCCGCTCCTCGATGATCGCATTGGCCACGAGCGCATCGACGCCCGGCAACGTCATCAGCACGCGCCTGTCCGCCGCGTTGACGTTCACCAAGCCGTCGCCGTACGTGGTCAGCATGTCCTGTATCCCGGAGACCGAGATCTGCTGCTCCTTGGGCGCCTCCGGGTTTAACACGCCGCCCGATAATACAGCTTCACTGAAGCCCTTTACAAGCAGAAGTTCACGAACGGTGTCAACCGGGCCATTGCGGGCCTGGTAGGGTTTCGGTAATGTGCCGTAATAATCGCCGGTTTCCGCGCCGTCAGAGCGGGGCAGGCTGTCGGGGTCAATCCAGTCGTTGAAGGCGTCAATCAGCTCGGGCCAGTACTCCTGGGGCATGTCGCCGACCTTCAGGATTCCCTCCCAGTCTTCGTCCGTGAGCTTATTGACATTGCGCTTGCCCGGCTCGGGGGTGATCGTCAGCCGGATCGCTCCCCCGCCGAGCGGCGCGGTGACCGTTGCGGAACTGCCGCGGCTGAGGAGGAGGGCGGCCGGATACCACGTGTCGGAGGCCGTCACATCCTCGGTCTCATCGCCGCTTACCGACCGCTGGCGGTCCAGCAGCATCTCCGCCACGGAGATGCCCGAGAAGGCCAGATACTCCGCCCGGCGCCGGTTTCGGGCATAGGCCGTGAGCTTGGTCTCGAGAAAGATGTCGAAGGTAAACGTCAGCACCAGAAGCGCCAGCAGCGCAATGGTCCAGAGCGCGATCAGGAGGGCCGATCCCCGGCGATGGCGGACGTTGCCCCAGGAGGCTCTTGCAAAACTCCTCGTGGCATGGGCGTCCCGCCCATGAATCACGGGCAAGATGCCCGTGCCACTTTGACTGACCAGGCGTTTTGCAAGAGCCTTCATGCTCAACGCGGCCTCCTGCGCGACGGTTGCGACGATTCCTGCCGCCGCGGATTCCACGACAGCTCGGCCAGCGGAATGGAGACCACCCGCCGCACCGGAACAGGATCGGATTCGGGGGTCGGGCCGTCCAGATAGAGCGTGACCTCGACCGCACGGGGCAACCGGTTGGTCTGATCGGCGGTCTCCCACGTGTCGAGCCACTTCAGCTCGCCGGTGAGGTCATCCTCCTCCTGGGCGGGATCGAGCATGCGGAAGTTCATGCCGCGCACATGCGGCGACAGGACCACAAACGGAACCTGGGCGGGGTCAAAATCGTCGGACTGCAAATCGACCCGCCAGGCGCGCACGGAAAACCCGCCGTCGGAGGGCTCGGAGTCGGCGGCCGTGTTGTCCTGAACGGCGATTTCAACCCGGTGCGGGATGTCGGCATAATCGGCATCAGCGCCGACCAGAGCCGATCCGAGTTTGACCCAGGTGAGGACGTCCCGCGCTGAGTCATCCTGGCCATTGTCTTCGAGCCTCATCCCATAGTTCCCCTCCACCTTACCGGTGTCGGGATAGTACGCGGAGCGCAGCCCCATCGCCACCTGCTCCAGAATGTAGTCGGCGTGGGTGATGCCGTTGATGTAGCCGGTGCCGGCGATCCAGCTTCGAACCGCCGCGTTAAAGCAATAGAACGACACGAGCGTGATCACGGAGAGCACGGATACGGCCAGGATCATCTCCAGCAGCGTGAACGCGTTATTTCTTTTTCGCCCAGACATACCGTACAAACTCTTCCGTGTGCGTGTTCCAACTGACCCGGGTGCGAACGACATACAGGCCGTCGTCGGCGACATTCGGCGGGGGGTCTTGCCGCTCGTCCACGACGCGCTCGAAGATGAAGCCACGCGTCCTCAACGCATCCGACAGCTCGCTGTCCAGCGTGTCGGGCGAGACCGTCACGTCTTTCTGAACATCGTCCTTGGGCCGCAAGGGGTACTTCAGTTCGCCGATGGAGAGCACCCACTGGGCGTCCTCGAAATCCTTGGAGGCGGACAGCAACCGGAATCCGCCGCTCATCTGAGCCATCAGCGCGCTGAGTCCGAGGCCGAGGATGGCCGCGGCCAGCAGCACCTCGATCAGCGTCATCCCTAAACGCACGTCACCTGCGGCCGGAGGCCGGGTGAGCCCCTTGCACAACCCTGTTTTGCAAGCGGAGTGTTCAGGTGTCAGGTTTCGGGTGTCAGGAAAAACCACACGATGTTGCGTCTTCCTGAAACCTGAACACTGAAACCTGAAACCCAACGCCCAACGCCAAAGGGAGGATATCATGGCTTGCCCCCTTCCGTTTCCACACGCGCCAGGCCCAGGATGTCAACCGTCACCACCGCCTCGACACCGGTCTTGTCGGTGAGCGAATAGCGATGCGGCCTGCAGGTTCCGTTGCTGCGGAAGCGGACCTCGCTGCCGGTTTCGGAAGCCCCCGCCTCCGCGTCGCGAACCCGCAATTCAGAAAGCGTGTCGGTATAGCCGAGAAACACGACCGTCACGTTTTCCAG
>VGWG01000079.1 GCA_016873675.1 Lentisphaerota bacterium
TGCCGGCGCAGTGAGTGCCGTGGAAGTGATCGTCCATGGGATCCCCGTCATCGTTGACGAAGTCGTAGCCGTGCACGTCGTCAATGAACCCGTTGCCGTCGTCGTCCACGCCAGGGGTTCCATTGAGCTCGAGCGTGTTGACCCACATGTTCGCGGCCAGGTCGGGGTGGTTGTAGTCAATGCCGGTGTCGATGACGCCCACCACGATATTCGTGCTGCCGGTGGAGATGTCCCACGCTTCGGGCGCGTCAATGTCGGCGTCGAACTTGCAGCCGTAAACCGACACGGTCACGGCTGTGTTCGTCCGCGTCAACAGCAGCGCTCCGTCCGTATCCGATATCGCGAGCGACGGCAGCCATGCACCGGCTACCTGGAATGTCCCCAAAAGGTCGCCGTAGACGTTGTTGTAGATGATCACGGCCGTCGCGCCCTTCGCCTTGGCGTTGGCCGCCTTCTCCGCGAAGGTCAGCGTTCCGCGCTGGATCAGGGCGATGTTGTTGCTGACCCCCGCCGGGAAGTCGCCTGGATTCCCGATCCCGCAGTGGTACAGCGTGCCGGTCACGCCGTTTGTGACCGGGGAAAAGGCGATCGCCGATCCGGACACCGTGTTCGTGGCCGAAACCACCGTGCCGGTGGCTGCGATCTGGCTGGTGTTGTGCATCCCGTACAGCTCGCTGAATCGCGGGTCATTCGGAAAAGTTTGCGTCGCATACACCACGTAGTCCGGGTTCACGTATTCCACCGGGGCGGAGGGATGACTCAGCGCCGCCACGGCATTCGGGACCGTGTCCACCGTGGCCTGGTCGAATGCCACCAGATAGGTTCCCGGACCCGGCACCCGCAGCTTGCGCAGGATTGTGCCGCCATGGGCCTGCGCATAAGCCGCCAACTGGGCCTCGGTCGTCCCTTCCGTAACCTTCAAGGTCACGTGGTTGGCGACCATGGCGGTCTGGCTCAACAGAGTGTCGAGTGGTGAGTGGCGAGTGGCAGGGGAAGGGACGCCGGACTCAGGACTCAGGACTCCTGACACCTGGCCCCTGACACCTGACACCTGAAGCCTATCCACCACCCTGACCAGCGGATACTTCATGCGGGTCTTCACAACCCGCACGCGCTCGTACTGGCCGTTGGCGTCGGGCGGGCTGGTGCGCTCGTCGAGGATCTCGTTCGCCGTGTAGCGGTCCTTCACGCCGCCCGGGTCCATCACACCTTCGTTCCCGGCTGCCAGCGGGCTGGCCACGTGCGTGTTCGGGCGGGATGGCGCAGGCAGCCTGGACGGAACACCGGCGGTCGGAGTCAGGGGCGAGTCCGATAACGGCGGCGCGAGCGGTGGCGCACCCTGTTCATCCGTGGGCCCGGAAGCCGGCGAATCTTCCCCTGGCACTGCTGTGGCGCCCACGGCCGCATCCAGCACGACACCTTGAGAAACAGCCCGGCCCTGACTTGCAGAAAAACCGCTTTTTGAAAACAGGCCCCACAGCCCGACCGCAAGAACACCCGTCAGACTGCCGACAACTACCCATCCAAATGGCTTCTTAGGCATATTCTGCTCCACCCCATTGACTGATAAGAAATCGCTTGTCAGTCGGCACGGGCAAACGCCCGATGACCGGTCTGAAAGGAACGACTTGATAGGGTAATACTATAGCTGAATCAGGGTGGGGCGTCAAATCGGGAGGGGTGAATCAGAAATTCTCATTCTAGTGATGAGCACAGCCAACCAGTCGAAATCGAAATCGCTATCGGGGCCGAATTTCTGGCTTTCGCGAAGATTTCGGTCCCGATCCCGATAGCAGCACCCAACCGCTCCCGCCGCACCCGAAGACCCCCCGCGTTGCGCCGTTGTCTTCTCCGAAACGGGTCCTAATCTTCCAGCAGAAGCCGATAGAACTTCGTCCGCACGCTCCCCACGCTGTCCGTATGCACGTTATCCGGCGGCGTGGCGAGGATGTTCGATCCGAGAATCAGGTTAAAACCGTCTGTCAAATTCGTTGACGCCTGCAGGGTGTACAGCTTGTTCGAGACGCTCTGCCACCGCACCAGGAATTCGCCTGCAACCCCGCCAACGGGGAGTTTGGTGAATCCGAGATAAGAGGTGTCGTCGTCCGGGTTGGTTCCGGCGAGGTACTCTTCCCGATTGCTCATCCGGTCGCCGTCGGAATCGGCGCCGTCGGCACGGATCCCGCCGAAATAGCCCAGATACCAGTCGTCGGGAACGAGATTGCCCGCGCCGGGGAAACCGGCGGGCTGGGCGAGGCCCACGTACAGATCGTCCACAACTCCGCCCGATCCTTCGATCGAAAAACAGGTGGGCCGTGTCTGCGGCGAGGCGAAACCGAGGTTCTCAGCCACGGCCGTGCCGTCGAGGTAGAGATTCCACGTCTGCGAGGCGTAATCGGCCCGGACCGTCAGCCGCGCCCAGGCGCCGGCCGCGCGCGGCGTGTGGTTCATCAGCACGACCCATTCGGTTCCCGCCGGGCGCGCGCCGTCGCAGACCACCAGTCGGCCATCGTTGTTGAAGAGCATCCCCGCAGCGGCGTCGGGCACGCTGTCCGGCACAGTCATGCCGGCCACCTTCTGCCGCAGGTCCAGCCAGACCACCGTCAGCGGCGCGCCGGTGAACGCCTGGCTCACCGCCGTTGTCGTGGACTCGGGGTTCGCGATCTCCAGCGCGCGGATACCTTCGAAG
Organism: Lentisphaerota bacterium; assembly: GCA_016873675.1. NCBI lineage: Bacteria > Pseudomonadati > Lentisphaerota > Lentisphaerota bacterium. The sequence continues at coordinate 2,690 of VGWG01000079.1, forward strand.
ACATCGTCCGACTGCACCAGCGCCGTGTTGGCCGGCACGGCCACCCACTTGTTCTGGCCGTTCAGTTCGCCCAAGGTCACGGTATCCGACTCGAACCGCTCGACGAACGGCAGCGCGCTCGTCTGCTCGACCACATTGGTCGCGCGCCCGAGCCGGGCTTCCCAGTCGTCGGGCAGCCCGTCGCCGTCGGTATCGGTTGCAGGGGGACTATCGTTGTCGATCTCGGTCGCCGTGACCATGACAGTTTCCAATCCGGGCGCCGAGCAGGTGATGGCAGCGCTCCCTTTGGCGGCATCACCGTCCTCGGCCGCAGCCAGTGTCACGGTCTGCCAAGTATTCCAATTCCCCGGGGTAAAGGTCAGGCTCGCGCCGGACTGCACCGATAGGTCGGTGTCGCCGCTCGTGCGCACGACGGCAACGGTCACGTCGACGGCGGGCTCGGCCGCGAGTTTCACCCGGAACGCGGCCGTGCCGCCTTCGGGAACCCCTACGAACGAGACGCTGGTCACCAGGGCATCGCCGCTGGGCGGGGGCGTTACCGTGATGTCTGCCTCGGCCGACGTCGCGACGGCGTTGCTGTTGTCCGTGGCTTGGGCCGTCAGCGTATAGGCGCCCACCGTCACGTTGCTCCAGGTATACTCGTACGGGCTGGTCATATCCTCGCCCAGCAGGGTGGCGCCGTTGAAAAATTCCACCTTGGCGATCGTGCCGCTCGGTGACGAGGCGTCGGCCGTGAGCGTGATCGTGGCTGGCGCGACGAAGGTCGCGCCGTCCGTCGGCGCGGTCAGCTCACAGGTCGGCGCGTCGTTTCCGCCGTCGGCCAGGATGCGCAGACTGTCCACATAGAGAATCTCGGCCGCCGAATTGCACTGGATGGAAGCCCTGACCTGGAAGTTGGACACCATGGCATAGGACGAAAGATCAATCTCGGCCGCCTGATAATACGACTTGTCGTCATCGCCGTCATTCACCGTGAACACGGTATGCCAGGATCCGTCATAAACCTCCATCTGCGCCGTCTCGCCGGGATCGAAACCTACGGCTCTCCACTGAAACCTGAGCTTCGCGCCGGACACGCCGGTCATGTCCACTCCGCGCGTGGCGATGCCGTTGGTTTTCACGTACAAATACCAGGATCCCTCGCCTGCGAGCGCATTATCCTCTCTCCCGCCCTGACTGTAAGTCCACCCCGTGCTCCAGCCGGCGCTCCCGACGCCGCCCTCAAAGAAGTCATAGGCCACTGTCTCCTCTTCCGTCGCGGCCACCGTCGTCTCCTTCCAGGCCGCGGCGCGCCACTCGTCCATCACCAGGGCCCGGACCGTGTACACGCCGGGTGTGGTGTAAGTGTGCGTGAGCACGTTGCCGTTGGTCAGGCTATAGTCGGGAGTCTTGGTCCAGCCATAGCCGTTCATGTACCACTGCACCTGGTGTTCGAAATCGACGTGCGGGCTGTCGCTGGACGCCGCGTCCGGATCGGTGAAATTCACCGTGAACGTGACCGTCTGCCCCCGGGTCAGCGTGGAGTTGTCGGAGACAAGACTGCTGACGACCGGCAACTGGTTCGTGCCCGCCATCTTCGCGGCCAGCGACAGATCGCCGTAGTAGATGAAGCCGGGATCGCGGAAATAGGCATAAGGGGCAACGGGCAACTGCAAGATGCACGCCCCCCAACTCTCGCCCGCATTCAGTTGCTCCGATAACCAATCATTGTCCTTAAGAGACCGAGCGATCGTCAGAAACCCGGGCTCAGTCAGGTGTTTCGACCCGCAACTCATGAGGTTGGCGCCGAAGCCGGAAAACTGGTAGCGGGCTACCGAGCCGCCGATATCGCCCGCATAGCAGCCGGCGATGAAGGCGAACCGACCCATGAACGGTCCCGTTCCCGTCGCAGGCGAGTTGTGATCGTGTCGGTAGATCACCTCGCACCCCTCCCGCATGGGTGTCTCTATCGAACTGGTCGCAAGGGTATTGGTGTCGTCCCACACCTTGAGATAGGCGGCGACGTGGGACATATTGATCGGTCCCCAGTCATCGTAGGATTGACAGTACCAGGCATCGCGGGGGAGGCGTGACTGATCGGTGCGATAATAGTGATTCGCGTCAAGCGCGTTTCTGAGTTCTTTCACGTTCGACGAAGCGAACCGGCTCACCCAGACGTCATCCGGAGCCTGTAGCGTGGTCTGGTTGAACGTGGTGAGGTCCCAGTAACAGATATCGTATTCCGTCGGCAAGGGCAGGTTGTAACCGACCAGGATCGCGCCGCTCATCCAGTGGAGGTCGTTCGTGTAGATCGACCGCAGATAGGTCCACAACCCGGACACACTGGTGGTACTCCACCTCTTCACAATCGGCGCCCAGCCTTCGTTGCTCAGATCGGCTTCCAACCGGTGAACCTCATTCGACAGCTCCGGATACAGACTGTTCTGAACCACGATGACCACGGCCATGCCCGCCGGATCCCCGTATGGGCGCACCTTGATGCGCGCTGTGGCGATGTTGGAATTGGTCTCCCCGTCGTTCACCAGGTACTTGAACGAGTCCTCCCCCTCATAGCCCGGGCTTGGCGTATAGACGAAGCTGGCTCCGTTGATAACCGTGACGGTGCCATGCGCCACGTTCGACACCACCACCGCCGTCCAGGTTCCGCTCAAATCGCGATCATAATAGTCGGCCGGGTTGGTCGCACTCCCGTTCGGAAGGCAGAGGAAGCGAAAATCATGCGCCTGCGGCACATAGTTAAACGCGGTGAGCATTTGGATCGGCCTGTTAGCGGATGTCGTGGTGTTATCTCCGAGCTGGCCGGCGGAATTGTTGCCCCACGCCCAGACCGTGCTGTCAGACTTCAGCGCCAGGGAGTGATATTGCCCGGCGGCGACGGTGACGACGCCGGTGGTCAGCCCGGAGACCCGAACGGGAGTCGTCCGGGTTGTCGTGGTGCCGTCACCAAGCTGGCCCATCATATTCCACCCCCACGTCCAGGCCGAGCCATCGGACTTCGCGGCCATCGTATGCCAGTACCCCGCGGCGATGGCGACGACGCCGCTGGAGAGCCCGACAACTGGCACGGGAGTCCACCGGGCTATCCCGACGGTCCCGTCTCCGAGCTGGCCAAAGCCATTCGCGCCCCACGCCCAGACCGATCCGTCACTCTTCAGCGCGACGGTATGGGAATCCGCCGCGGCGATGGCGGTGACGCCGGTGAGTCCGGACACCTGCACAGGGACGAAACTGTTCGTACCGGTTCCGTCTCCGAGCTTGCCAAAGTAATTATCGCCCCACGCCCAGACCGAGCCGTCGTCCTTCAGCGCAACCGTGTGCACAGCCCCTGCGGCGACGGCGACGACGCCGGTGAGCCCGGGAACCTGCACCGGGACGAAACTGTTTATGTTCGTTCCGTTTCCAAGCTGACCACTGCCGTTGTTGCCCCACGCCCAGACCGAGGAGTCAGCTTGCAGCGCCACGGTGTGATCAGCCCCTGCGGCGACGGCGACGACGACGCCGGTGAGCCCGGAGAGATCGGAAACTTGCACCGGAACAGAACTGTCCGTGTTCGTCCCGTTCCCGAGCTGGCCATAGGCGTTGTCGCCCCACGCCCAGACCGTACCATCGGAGAGCAGCGCGACGGTGTGATTCCTGCCTCCGGCAATGTTCGTGACGCCGGAAAGTCCCAAAGCTTCAACAAGCTTGTACCGATTGGCGCCGCGCGTCCCATCACCGATCTGGCCATTGGAATTATCGCCGCACGCCCAAGCCGTGCCGTCGGCCATGACCACCAACGAGTGTGAATACCCCGCACTGATGGCGCTGGAGAACTCCCCCGCCCATGCCGGAGCCGCCACCGCCATCCAGGCGAGACCCATGATCTTCATCACCCTGCCAGCCCTGATTTTTGCGTTCATCGTTTTTCCTTTTTCGTCAAGTCCTCGGCGCGTCCAGCGCTTCGCGTGTCTCTTGGGTCAGTTGTCGCGCTGTGTCGCGCGCTTCCTTGATCTTCTCCTCGAAATACGCTCGCGGCTCCGGTTGGGAGGGTTTGTTTTGATCGAGAAAATCGGCGTATTGGTTCAAGCTGTTCACGGCGCGCGCGTCGCCGATTAGACTGTAGGCCTTGACGATCTCGGAGCCGTGAGCGAGATCGAGCCGCTTCTGCGCGCACAAATGGTCGAGCTCGTCCTGGAGCAGCGGCACCGCTTCGACGCGACGAAGCTCGCCCATCGTCCGGATGCATGCGGCGCGAACGGCGACGGCATGGCCATCATCCCGATTGCGCGCGGCCCTCATGACGTCGCCGATGGCGACGACCGCCTCGTCCCCGAGCACCTTGCCGGCGCTGCGGATGCATTCGCACAGCAGCGTGACATCGTGCGTGTTGACATCGCCGAGCTTCGACCGCAGAAAAGTGGCGACGGCCGGGTCGCGGATCGTGCCCAGCGCTTCCACAGCCGCGCGGTTCAGATACACGTCCTGACTGGCCAATGTCGTCAGGATACGGATCGCTTCGGCATCTCCGCGCGCGGCCAACGCGCTAATCTCGGCTTCGCGCTTTTCGAGGGGTATTTGAACGTCGGCAAAGCGGGCCACGGCCGGATCGACCGCCGGCTCCGCCACCGGGTCGGGTACGGGAACCGTCAGCCCAGGTTCAGGCGTTGCCGCCGAGGGGGGGGACGGACTGAATGCCAGCGGTCGGAGTCGGGATCGAACCTGATGGAAGCGGCACGAGCGATGACGAAGCCTGTTTCGGCGTTGTCCCGGACGCAGGAACTGATTCTGCAGGAACACCTTCTGCCGGAACCGTGGCCGCGCCGCGACCCCCAGCTTGCAACACCGCCCGGCCGTGACTTTCAGAAGAAACGTCTTTTGAAAATAGGAACCACAGTCCAACGGCAACAACACCGGTCAGACCCCCGACGACGATCCATCCAAATGGCTTCTTGAACATAGTCTACTCAACCCCATTGACTCCTAAGAAATCGCTTGTCAGGGCAGGGGAAAACCCCCAAACATTTCCCCAATACTATAGCAGAATCAGGGTGGGGCGTCAAATTGGGTGCGGGCAGCTTGACTCTTTCCCCTGATTCTGGCATGCTCCTGCGCATGGCATCGCTCTGTCAGAGCGGTTCCGGCATGCGTTCGGTCCATGCGGACCGAGGCCAACCGGAGCCAGTCGAAACGCGATTTCTTATCAATGAGCCGGCTGATGTTCACGCGGTCTGAAAGGGATTATTACGATGAGCAATCTGGATTGGCAGCGGCGGGTCAAGAAGTGGCGCGAGGCCATGCCTCGCCTGTTCTATCGCCAATTGGGGACGGTTGATCTGCAGGGGTTCTGCACGATGGAGCAACTGACCCTGGAGCAGGCGGAAAAGAAGAAGTTCCGGCCGATGCCAGCGGGAACGGCGTGGGGCGCCAAATGGGAATACGCCTGGTTCCGGGGCGAGGTGGTCGTGCCCACAAGCGCCAAAGGGGAGCGCCTCGTGCTGTGCATCGAGACGGGGGGCGAGTCGGCGATTTTTGTCAATGGCGTCGCCACCGGCGCGAAAGGGCACTCGGAGCGCGAAATCACGTTGACGCGCAAGGCCAGGGGGGGCGAAAAGTTCCACATCCTGATCGAGAGCTATGGCGGTCATGGGCGGTGGGAGGCCGGGGGGGGGCCGTGCGAGCACGGACGGGAAATGGTCCCCGAACCGGCACCCAAACAGACCCAGGTGGGAGTGACCACCTTCGGCATCTGGGAAGAGGAACTGTTCCAGCTCCGGATGGACACCGAGACACTGGCCCAGTATCTTGAGCACACGCAGGAGAAGGACTCTCTGCGGGTCGCGGAAGTGACCGAGGCGCTTAATGAGATGTCGCTGGCGGTGGATCTGGAATTGCCGCGCGCCGAAATGCTGGAGTCCGTTCGCGCCGGGCGCAAAATCCTGAAGCCCTTTCTGACGGCTCGCAACGGCTCGTCCGCGCCGACCATGCACGCCTTTGGCCATTCCCACATTGACGTGGCCTGGCTTTGGCCGTTGCAGGAGACGGAACGGAAGTGCTGCCGCACCTTCTCGTCGCAACTGGCTTTGATGGCGGAGTATCCAGAATATCGTTTTCTGCAGAGCCAGACGCACCTCTATCAGATGACCAAGAAGCGTTACCCGGCGCTCTACCAGCGCATCAAGCAGGCGGTGCGCTCAGGGCAGTGGATCGCGGATGGCGGCATGTGGGTGGAACCGGATACCAACGTGACCGGCGGCGAGTCGCTGATCCGGCAGTTCATCCATGGCAAACGTTTCTTCAGCGAAGAGTTCGGCGTGGACAGCCGCCTGATGTGGCTGCCGGATGTGTTTGGCTATTCCGCCGCGCTCCCGCAGATCATGGCCGGGTGCGGCATTGACTACTTCTCCACCCAGAAGATCTTCTGGAGTTACAGCGGCGGTTACCAGTTCCCGTATAACTGGTTCTGGTGGGAGGGGCTGGATGGTTCGCGCGTGCTGACCTATATCCACAACGACTACAACTCCCAGACCAAACCGCAGCATACGCTGGCGCGCTGGCACGAACGGGTCCAAAAAGACGGCTGGCACAAGGCCCGGCTGATGCCATTCGGATGGGGTGACGGCGGTGGCGGTCCGACCCGTAAGCACCTCGAATACCTGCGTCGGCAGGAAGACTGCCAGGGGTTGCCGAAGTGCCGACAGGAAGCGCCCGCAGTCTTCTTCGACGCCATGATGCGCTCGCCGGACCGTCGTAAGTTGCCGGTCTGGGCGGGAGAGCTCTACTTCCAGGCGCATCGCGGCACCTACACCTCGCAGGCCAGGACCAAGAAGGCGAATCGCCTGTCGGAGTTCGGGCTGCGCGAAGCGGAACTCTGGGGCGCGGCGTCGACCTGGCTGGCGGATGCCGCCTATCCGCTGACCCGCGTCGACCAGCTTTGGAAGGATGTGCTCCTCTGTCAGTTCCATGACATCATTCCCGGATCCTCCATCCACCGCGTGTACGAGGAAGCGGAGGCCATGCTGGCTGCGGTCATTCGCGACAGCCGCGCGATCGCAGACAAGGCACGAAGCGCATTGGCGCGCAAAGCGTCCGGTGCCATCACCGTGTTCAACGCCCTCTCCTGGGAGCGGGAGGCTTTGATCGAACTCCCGGCCGGCTTTGCCGGCGCGCAGGACGCGGCAGGCCAAGCCCTGCCGGTGCAGGTCATCGAGGGCCGCACTCTGGCGCGCACGCCAAAGTTGCCGGCTTGCGGCTGGCTGACGTTGCGCAAGGCTGCTCCAGCGGCTCCGGCATTGAGCGCGGTGCGCGCAACCCGGCAGTCGTTGGAAAATGAGCTCGTCAAACTGACGCTCAATGCCGCTGGTGAGATCACCAGCATCCGGGATCTGACCTGTGATCGCGAGATGGCGGCTGGCCCCTGCAATGCGTTCAAGCTCTATAAGGACGTGCCGAGCTGGTTCGACGCTTGGGATATCGACAGCCCCTACAAGTTTCAGCCCGTGGCGCTGGACGCCAAGGCCCGCATCGATGTCGTGGCCAATGGGCCCTTGGTCGCGACGCTGCGTGTGACCAGGCAGATCAATGAATCGGAGCTGACGCAGGAGATTTCGGTGCATGCCGGATCACCGCGCGTGGAGTTCCGTACTCGGATCAACTGGCAGGAGAAACACAAGCTCCTGAAGGTCAACTTCCCGGTTACCGTGCACAGTGAGGATGCCCTGCATGAGATCCAGTTCGGACACGTGCGGCGCCCCACGCACGACTCCATGGAGTACGATGCCGCGCGTTTCGAGGTCTGTAACAACAAGTGGACCGCGCTGACGGAGGAAGGGCGGGGTGCGGCCGTGCTGAACGACTGCAAGTACGGCGTCAGTGTGGAAGGGAACAGTATCAACCTGACCCTGCTGCGCGCCCCATTGGCTCCGGACATGACGGCTGACCGGGGTGTGCAGACGTTCGCCTACGCCTTCCAGTGCTGGAACAACGCGGCCTTCCGAGATGCCGGCATTGTGCAGAGCGGCTACGACTTCAACATCCCGGCCACGGTTCATCCGGGCAATGGCGGAACGGCGAGCCTCTTCGCGGTGGACGCGCCGAATGTCATCATCGAGACGGTCAAACTGGCCGAGGATGGCTCCGGTGATGTGATCGTGCGCCTCTATGAAGCCATGCGCACCGCCACGACCTGCACGCTCACCTGCGCGCTGCCGGCGCAGCGGGTGACGGTGGTCAACATGCTGGAGGAAAAGCAGGGCGTCGCCAGGCTCAAGGATGGCCGGGCTGCACTGGACCTGCGCCCCTTCGAGATCCGCACGCTGCGGTTCAGCCGCGGGTAACGATAGGGGAATTGGACAGGCCATGGTTAACAGTTTCTGAACGCAACCACTGATTCAAACAACAGATGGGGTGACTTATGAGTAAATGCATTTCACATTGGATGACCGGCCTAGTGCTGGTAGTGACACTCGTGCTCGTGCCTGTCTCGGCACGTGCGGGACTGTGCGCGAAATGTGTCCGCAAGTCGCATATCATGAACATGGGCAAGTGCGGGGGTTGTGGCGCAGCCACGACGAGCGGCTCGTTCTCGCTCTGTCCGACGTGTTCGGTGGCGCAAAACAAGTGCCAAGCCTGCAGCGCGGCACTTTCGGCCGTGTCATCGGTCGTGTCGTCGGCCGTGCCGCCGGTCGTGTCGTCGGCCGTGCCGCCGGTTGTGCCGCCCGTCGAGCCGCCGGTCGTGAAACCGGTCGAGCCGCCGGCCGAGCCGCCCGTCGTTAAAACTACAACGGATGTCAAACCTGAGGTCGTCACGCCTGCCGTGAAGTGAACCGCATCCGTCCTTCAACTCTATACGCTACAGGGGACTGGCGGTTGGGGTTCGCGGTAGCCGCTTTTCCTCCTGTTGGCCGGTTCCAACTTCCCGTTGCGTCTTGAGCAATGTGAGTGAAGGATGCCAGAATCGGAATCCCGGCACTCCGGGCCTACCCGTGGGGTGCGATCCGGAAGGCGACATCATCGTCCATGTTCGACGCATGGCCATCGGTGGTGAGTAATTCTGGAATGGCGCATTCGATCTTACCGTTTTGCGCCGAGATCGTCTGTGTGTCGAGATACCGACCCTGCCAGGTCTTGTACAGCCGCACCTCATACGCGCCATCGCGTAAACCGGATAGGGTGAAGGTTTCATTGGCGACGCCGACGCCCGGATTCACAATCCACCCGAAAATCAGCGCGTCGCTCTTCATCGCCCAGGCATCGCAGGCGCCCGCTGTGATCTCGGCGGGCTCCAGTTGCAGGTTCGCAAAGTCAATGTTCGCCACAAACTGCGCGAAGGACATCATCTGATTGTTGACCGCGCAATCGTTGATCTTATCCTCGTACCGCCACCAGAACGGCGTTGCGCACAGGCCATTGGCCAGGCTGACCCAGAGGGCGTTGTGACACATGGCGAGATAGCCGGGCGTGCCAGGCTCGTAATACGTGTGGTCCCAGCCGCATTCGCCAATGATCGCCGGCTTGCGGAATCCATGCCACAGGTCCCGCACCTGCTTGGCGTAGTTGCGGTAACTCACACGCAGTGGGTTCTCATCGCCCGGTTCCCGCTTGCCTCGGGTGGGCATTGGATGCCCTTGGGCCTCGTAAATTTCCCGCGCGGCAATGTCGAATATTCGATACCCGTCCGGCCACCATTCGCTTAGGCCACCGCTCAGCGTGCCGGTCGTGGGACGACGGTACGGGTCGTGTTTCTTGAAGAAGGCATGCGCCTTGCGGCACCAGGTCTCGGCCACGGCGCGGCCGCCATCGCGCCACCCTTCCGTGCCGTTGATTTCGTCCACAATAAACCAGAGAAACAGCGCCCGGCTGTACCCCCAGCGGGCCATGATGTAGCGAAAGAGCTTTTGCTGGTATTCCCAGACTTCGGCGCTACCGAAGAAATCACCCGCGCTGCTGATGAGACGGTACGGGT
>VGWG01000080.1 GCA_016873675.1 Lentisphaerota bacterium
TGCAGCCGCCCGCCCGGCAGCGGTTCGGCGGCGGCGGCGTCATCCCAGATCCGTTCAGGCCCCACCGCCCGGCAACCGATTGCGGCCAGCGCCAGAATAACCAGCGCCAGAGAAATGCGAGAGTTTTTCATTTGTTCCTCCTGAACTCCATCCCTTGATCCCGCTCTTCCGTCGCGGGTCTTTTGCGCCACTCATCCAATGTGCCCGGCCTGCAGAAACCCACCGACCAGGCATCATCGTTGCGGGTGCCAATGGAAAACTGCAACTCGGTCCCGTTGAAGGTCACCGGTTGCGGCGGTGTGAAGGCAAACGCCAGATGCCACGCTGCACCGGGAAAGGCGAGCTCGGCGGCGGCAATCCGGAGATCGGTTCCGGGCTTCGCGGTCACGTCTCGGCCCCCGGCATCCACCGCGACGACCTGGGCCCAACTCGGTTCACCCCCGGGGGAAACCCACCGGCCCGGCACGGTGAAGCGAGCCGGATCGAATTGCGTCCAGACGGAATCCATCCTCACCGTGATGCGGTCGGATCCGAAGACGACATGATACCGGCAGATATCGTAGGCATGGGCTTTGAGACGGGCCGGGGCCTCGGCGACCCACGTGAAGGCTTGGCTGGTGCCAGGAAACAAGACCTCGCGGTCCCCGTTGCTGAAGGTAAATAGCGGCTCGCCGTCCAGTCGTACCGTATCGTCATCATCGGCCAGATAGCGGCATAAGCCCCCGAACATATCATGGCGTATCGTATACTGCGGCGCATCGACCTGAAAGACGTTCGTCTTCGGATGCTGATAAACGGCGTTCAGGACCGGACCGACCGTCAGCGTGACCGGCAGAGCGGCCGAGGTGATCGGTGCGGCGCTCCCCGCACGGAAGGTGAGGCGATACGGGACAATCCGTTTTCCCGCTGGGACCCCGGCATCCGCAATGAAGGTCACCGGCACGTCTGCCGTTTTCCCGGGCGGAAGGGATGCGAAGGCAGGCGCGGGCGGCTCGATCGTGATGCCAGCGGGGAGATCGAACACGAGCGACCCCGACACCGTCTCATTCAGCGTGTTCATCACCGAGAAGGTCTGTGTGCGCCGGCTGGATGGCTCCAATCGCGCCGTCGCCGGCGTGATCTGAATGGCCAGCGGACATTCCGCCTCAGCGACGAGGACCGGTTTGGCGAAAGTCCCGATGACGCCAGAGGTGGTGCAGCCGTCTTGTTGCGTGATCGGCACGGGGTTGCCGTTGAGGGTCAGCGTGCCCGTGACCGCCGGGAGGCGCAGTCCCGTCCATCCGCCGCGAGCGACCATGGCGCCGTCGGGATAGACACGCAGATAGCCGTAGTCCGTGAACGCGACACTCGTTTTCGCGGGGTCGTCTGCCACCAACACGTGCTCCGGCGCCCCCGGCTGAGGCCCAAAGGATACGGCGGCGTAGTCGGTGTAGGTGGTGGCGTCCACGCGAACCAGCAGGGCCCGGTCGGATCGCGCCAGCGTCGTAACGGCGGAAATCTGCGGCGCGGCCGCGTTGGCATACGGCTCGTGAACCGCCACAAAGACGGTATCGCGGACGCCCGCCCGCCGGGCAATCAGCATGCCCAGCGTCTCGCAGGGCCGCTTCACCCGCTTGGCCATCTCTGCGCCGGTCGTGCCGCAGGTGACCAGCGTGCCGCGCTCAGCGGCCATGGTGACGCGGACCGCGGCGGTGTGCGCGTACCACTCCGGGCCGAACGCGCCCGCGCGGCCGCCCGGAGCCTCGCGGATCACGAAGTCCAGCGCCCATGAGTCGTCGGTGGTCATCGCCTGGCGATCGCTCACCATCCAGAATCGCCGATCCAGCGCCGCCGAAGGGGTGAACCGTTCGTGCTGGACCGGCTGCGGCGCGCCGAAACTATGGAGGAGATAGTCATAGGTGCGGGGGGTCGGGCTGCCTGCCTGAAACACGTCGAGCAGATACTCGCGGGTCAGCAGCAACGCGCGCGTCTGGTCAACCCCCTCGAAAACGCCCGAAGCCGACGTCGCCAGGACTTTCACCTCCGGCGTGAAGGCGTATCGGACGGCCGATGGCCGCGTGCTGCGTGTTTCGCCTTCATCCACCATGAGCGTGTTGTGGGCGATGGTATTGCGCGACCAGCCGATGGCTGGGTTTTCATACTGCATCGCGTTGTAGTCCGGATAGAGCAGGCGCCCAGCCCCGTGGAGGATGATGCCGAATTTGTCGGCATGTTCGTGGCCGTAGCCTTGAGTCATGAGCTGGAACACCACGGGCGCGTCGTTCGTCCAGTAGGCTGGAGACTCGTCCGCGCGCAAGATCGCCAGCCCGTAATCGGGCCAGATCTTCGAAGGCGCGGCAGGGAACGCAATCGTCTCGGGCAGCGGGCGCCGGTCCAGAAGGTCGGGTTTGTAGTTTGGGATCATCGCGACAAACGGCGCCAGACGCGGATCGCCGGAGGTGTCATACGCTGCGACCAGCGCCCGGGCCATATCAATCCCGGGGCCGGCAAGATTAGCTAGAAACAGATCGCCACTGGCGCTTGTGGCGCCATCGCCGTAGGTGACGACCCGAATCTGTCCGGGGCCATGACCGGTGCGCTCAATGGGATAGGCCGTGTCAATATAGTAGTCCATCAGCCCTTTCGGACTGCCTCCGTTGGGTGCCGGGGTGCTCCACCAGTCCGTGCCGTCATAGCGCGCGCGATAGCGGGAGACCATGGCCATGCAATAGAGATCGGTATGGACGATGGGGTAGGTGGGGGACTCGTGCCAGGCGCCGCCATCCTTCAGAACGGTGTTGAGCACCGAAAAATACCCGCCAATGTCCGACTCCGGCTTGCGGTAGAAACCCCATGCGATCGCTTCTGGGTCCTGAATGGCCAGCCCGGCCACGGCGACGATGGCGGTGGGCTTGAGCACCAGGTTGGGGGTCTGCGTCCAGCGGTCCATGCACCGCATTTTATACCGCATGAATGTGGCGATCCCTTCCCGGATCGTCGCCCGCGCCTCCGGCTCCAGTCCGGTATAGGCCCAGTCGAAGGCGACATACGGAGTGAAATCCGTGTCGTAAAAGACATCGCTCAGATGTGGCACCCCGCCCTGGAAGAACTCGGGATTGGCCAGCGCTCCCCGTGCGCGACCGACACGGGAGCCCTTCTCCCCGAACAGATCCAGCAGCCACCGCTGCACGGCGGGCACATAGACGGGATCGCGGTCCAGCGCGAACAGGAATGCGGCGAGGCGGCCGCTGCCCTTGCGGGCGTCCGTCTGGATGCGCGCGTAATCCGTCCGGGCCCACTCCTGGCTGGCGATCAATTCGCGCAGGCGTGTCCGCTCCTGCTCCGGCATGAAGAAAGGCCGACCGTGCGCCGGGGCGTCGTTCGTCTGCGCCAGGCTCAAGAAGGCCCCCAACCAGATCAGACCCAGTAGAATCGGCAGCGCAGGACGTAACCTATTCATATTCACAGGGAAGAGCATGCCAGAAATGAAGGAAGAAGTCCAGAGTTCACGTCTGCATGCTGACCCCAAAAAGTCCCTTGCGGCGCCCTCTCGCCCTAGACTACAATGCGGCATGGCTGGCAGCTATTTAACACTCGACGAGGCAGCGAAATATCTGCACCTCGATACCGGCTACCTACTCCGTCTGCTGAAGCAGGGGGAGGTGCCGTGTCAAGCGGGTGGCGGGAGGGTAGGCTTTGACCGCGACGAGCTGGACGCCTGGGCGTCGCAGCGGATCTTGCGAATGACCGAACGCAATCTCAAAGAGTATCACCGCGAAAGTTCACGGATCACACGCTGCAGCGCGGGCGACTATGCGGTCATCCGCGGGCTGTTCGCCCCCGGCCGCACGGTGGTCGGCCTTCCCTCGCGCACCAAGGCATCGGTTCTGCGCGAACTCGTGGGCATTGCCGAGCAGGCTGGGCTGCTCTATGCCCCGGCTGACCTGATTGCCAGCCTCGAAGCGCGCGAAGCCGCCTGTTCCACCGGCCTCGGCGGCGGCGTGGCCCTCGTTCATCCGAGCAAACACGACCCCTACATCGCCGCCGAATCGTTCATCGTTCTCGCCCGCACCGCCACGCCGATCCCCTTTGGTGCGCCTGACGGCGAGAACACCGACCTCTTCTTCTTGGTCTGCTGCCTCGATGACCGGCTCCACCTCCACACCCTTGCGCGCCTCTGTACCATGCTGGGCACACCCGACGTCCTGCCGCGCATGCGCCAGGCCGCCGACGGCGCCGCGCTTTACGCTGCGGTGATCGAGACGGAGCAGCTCGTCCTCGAACACCTCGGCCGGAGCCGGGTGTAAGTCAGAGCCCCAGCCGTTTTTCAAACGCCGGATCGCGCGAAGCACCGAATTTGACGGCCAGCCGGTAGTACATTTCCGCTTCGGCGGGTTTGGCCGACATCTCCAGCGTGAGGTAGGCCATGTTCATCAGCGCGTCGGGATGGGTGGGGTTCTTCATGAGGAGCTTGTCGAGCTCCAGCATGGCCCGATACGGCTGCCCGGCTCCGAGATACGCGCCGGCGATCAGCAGTTGCACCGCCTCGTCTTCGCGCTCCGCCTGCAGATCCTCCAGAATCAAAAGCGCGTCTTGAAACGCCCGTCGCTTGCATTCCAGCACGGCCAGCATGAGGCGAGCCGGACGGTGCTCGGAATCGACACGCAAGACGTTCATGAGCGCGGTTTTTGCCTCGGCGGGGTCGTCGGTGTCGAGCATGTCGCGCGCCCAGGCCAGCTCGTCCTCAACCGACGCCGGTTGGTTTTCGGCAGGCGGGGCCTCCACCGGGGCCTCGGGCGCGACGGGCCTCGGGGCGCCATCGGCTTCATCCGGATGGCCTGCTTCCGCCGCCTGAGTTTCTGCGGACACGGCGGGCCTCGCCCCCATCACCGCCATTCGCCGGCGCGGCCCTGTGGCGGCGTCGAACTTCACCTGATCGATCTGCGTCTCGCAGAACGCGCGCCTAAAGCGCACCGCCCCGAGATCGGCCTTGGGGTATTTCGCCTCGGCCTCCAGACAGAGGTCCACCGCTTGCTGGTAGAGCGCCTCGGCGCGCGCGCAGTCCTGGTCATTTTTCCAGACCAATTCGGCTTCGCGGGAAAGGTCCGACGCCCGCTTCGCGGCGGCCTCGATCTCTTCGGACACCTTGTTCGACCGCCAGAAGAAGGCCTGCCCCTCCGTGGCCGCAAACAGAAGAATCGCCGCACAGATCCGACGTGTTGCGCCTGTCCGGCCTTTTCGCCTGGTTTCGGGTTCGTGTTTCATGGGAGCAGCATAGCATACGGCTTGAAAATCGGCAAACCCGTGTGAATGGGCCTTGACGTTCCCGTTCCGGATTGGCAAGATGCGGCCATGTACTTTCGCAGATGGCTCTTCATTCTATTGGCTAGCGCGGCTGCCGGGTGCGCTTGTGCGGCGGGGCTGTGGCTGGTTCTGCCGACCGAGAATCAGTCGGTCTTCCAGAACGCCCCCGACCGGTTTTACATGTACGTGGACCGGTTGGTCGACGGCAAGATGGAACAGGCGCTGGGGGGCGGGTTCTACGGATTCACCCGCACGCCGCTGCAGATCGGTGGAACCGTGGTCTACACGCAGTTTCACGAGGGTGTGGACATCCGGCCTCTGAGGCACGACGCGCGCGGAGAGCCGCTGGATCCCGTGACCGCCCCGGCCGACGGCCGCGTCGTCCACGTGTCCAACGTGCCGGGCAATTCCAACTATGGGCGCTATGTCGTGGTCGAGCACACGCTGCAGGGCGCCCCTTACTACACGCTCTACGCCCATCTGGCCGCGATCACCGTGGCGCGTGGCGATGCGGTCCGACAGGGGGACAGCATCGGCCGCATCGGCTATACCGGCGCCGGCATCAACAAGTCCCGCGCCCATCTGCATTATGAGTTCTGCCTGATGTTAAACCGCAATTTTGGCGGCTGGTTCAAAAAACACCACCCCCAGACACCCGACACGCACGGCATCTTCAACGGCATGAACCTCGCCGGTCTCGATCCGGTCGGCCTGACCCGCGCCGTCCGTGCCGATCCCGCCCTCACGGTGACGAACTACATCCGCGGTCAGACGCCGCTCTTCCGGCTGATTGTGAACGCCACGCCCCGTTTCGACCTGCTCCGGCTCTACCCCTGGCTGATCGAGGGCGCCGCCGATCCCCGGCCGGCAGCCTGGGCGGTGACGTTTTCGAGCCAGTTCATCCCCATGCGGGCCGAGCGGCGCGCCGACCGCGTCGCCGCGCCCGCCATCGAATGGCTCGGCCCCGCCGCGCCTGCGCTGATCTACCAGTCCCGCAAGCTGATCAGCGGCACGCCCGGAAAGCCCGCGCTCACCCCGGCGGGCCAGCGCTGGGTCAACCTGCTGACCTTCCCGGAATGAGGGCTGTCGTTCGATCCCTGCCGGACTACCGCCACGTCATCCGTTCAAACGGGAAGGCATCCTCGTTGCAGCGGATTTCGGGCGGGGCGCCGCCGGGGCGGCCGACCACCTCGACGATATCGAACCGGTAGATCAGGTCGGGAAACCCGGCCTGACTCAGAAAAGCGCGGGCCGCACGGTTGAGGGCGTGGCGCTTGGTGGCGTTGACGGACGCCCCCGGCCGCGCGATCCGCTCATCGGTGCGGGTCTTGACCTCGACAAAAGCCAGCACACCGTCACGGAGCGCAATAATGTCCAGCTCGTCGCGCCGGTTGGGTCGCACCCGGCGCCCCAGGATTTTCCAGCCGTTGTGCCGCAGCCGGTCCGCCGCCTGGTCCTCGCCCCACACCCCCAGGTCGAGCGGCGCGTCCGCCAGCCGATCATGCGTCAACCCGACCCAGACGAGGAATCGTCTCCACATCCGGGAGCCAGCCCCGTCAACGTGTCGGTCCCGCCACCGGCTCGACTGTTTCCGCCCGCCTCTGTTCACACATTCCCCCGCTCCCACACTCTCCCGCACTCTCATTCACTCCATCATCCCCAGCCGCAGCACCGGCAGGATCTCCTGTTGGAGGGTCGTGTCGAGATCGAACAGCGCAAAACCGGGACAGCCGGCCTGACGCAACGCCCGGATCTGATCGATTACCTGGATCGGGTCCAGCCGGCTCTCCGCAGCGGTCACGCCGATGCCGGGGATGATCTGCCGCGCCAAGGTTCGGGTCCGCGTCTGGTCGGCCACCAGCGCCTGAAAAGCCTCGAGACTTTCGGTGTAGTTCATGGGCATCGCATAGTCCAGAAGTCCGTTGCGCAGCCAAGCCTCCCAATCCTGCCCCACAGCCTCCACGCAGGATGGATACTTGCCGAACACAGCGGCGGTGAGCAGTTTGCCGGGCGCATGCGCGCGCAGCGCCAGCCGGGCATCGCCCACGAAGCGCCCGACCTGTTCGGTTCGCCAGCGCATAAACGCCGGCCGCTCCGGCCCACCCCAGCCCACATCCTGCGGCCAGGCCTTGAGGCGGCGCCCCAGCGCCTGTTCGAAGCGGGAGCGGACGGTCGGTCCGAGGCTGCCGTTGAAGTCGGGGTAGCGGACAAAATCGAGGTGAACGCCGTCCGGCGCGTAGCGCTCGGCCACTTCGCGCACCGCGCGCGTCAGATAGTCACGCACCTCGGGCACCGCCGGATCGAGCCACGGCCGATCCCGGCCGTCGGGGTGGGTGAGCAGCCAGCCCCGTTTGCCGAAGATGGCCAACCGGTCGGGCGTCGCCTGCTCGGTGCTGTAACACAGCAGCCAGGCATGCACCCGGATGCCGTAGGGGCGCGCCGCATCGATGCACGCCCGGAGCTGGTCGCCCTGCTCCACAAAAATGCGCGAGCGCGGTAGCACGTCGCTGGCATAATGGGCGAACCCCGCCCCGCCGACATTCACCAAGAGGTCGGAAACCCCCGCCGCATCCAACAGCATGCAGGTCCGCTTCCAATTGCCCGGATAGAGGCCCATCCCGGAATGATCCCACACGGCGCGGATCTCTCCGTTGCGAGCCGTTTGCAACAAACCATAGGCCTCGCGCATCCGCCCCTGCAACGTGATGACGCCGTTCCAGGCGTCAAATCCCTGGCCGGTGCGGAGCCGCTCGCGGATCTCCCGCTCCCAGCGCGCGGCGGCCTGAGCCGCAACCACCGCCCGCACGCGCTTGGCGGGATCGGCGACCTTCTGAGCCGCCGTCTCGATCGCTGCAGGCGAGGTGTAAGCGCCCGCCAGACGCGCCTGTTCCAGAAGGCGGCGGGCCGCCTTCCCCCACAACGACGGGTCGGCCGACGCCGCCAATCCGAGTAGCAACCGCCCCTTGGCTGCGGCGTCCCCGTCCGCCAGCAGCACATGCGTCATCCAATAGCCGTTGTTCGACACCAGCCACGCCGGGTCGGTCGCCTGACCCGCCCGGTCAACCCACCACGCCAGCACCGACGCGCGCCCCTCCACCGGCTGCGCGGCCATCAGGTTGGGGGACGTCTGGCGGATCTCCTCGGGAACGCCCGCCGGTCGCGAGGCCGCGAAGCGCATGGCCGACCAGCGGCCATCCGTTCCCGCCCGCTGATACCCCGTCACGCGCACGCCCATCAGTTCGCCGAGCGCCGCCGATGCCGAATAACAGACGATCAGGCGTCCGCCCTGTTCGACGAATGCGCGGCATGCCGCCACCTGCACCTCCGTCGGCTGCGACACATAGACCAGCACCGCCACCCGTTGGCCGCTCAATTTCTTGTCCAGCGCCGTGTCGTCGGCCGTCTCGGCTTCCAGCCCGACCTCGCGATACCAGCGAGTGACATGCCGGGCGAGCGCGGCGGCAAACCGCCGTTCGCCCTCGGGCACCGAATCGTGTCCGTGAATCACGCGCACATCGGCCGCCGGAGCCTGGGCGCAACACACCGCCACAAGACCCACGATCACCCCCCACAGACGCCAGTCTCCTCCTCGAATGGATCGCATCGGACTCCTCAATTGATAAGCGCGTGAATCGGCGCCGGGATGTGTCCCCCGCGCCCGACAAAGGTCTCTGCGCCCTGGGGGCACGCTGGCGCGGTCACGACCCCCGCGCCAAAAAGACCGCCAAAATCAACCCGATCACCGAGTGCCGCATCCGGCACCGGGATCACCCGCACACCCGTGGTCTTGCGGGTCGAGATGCCGATCGCGGCCTCATCCATGATGATCCCCGCCAGGCACGCCTCGGTTGTGCCGCCCGGCAGCAGAATCATGTCCAGCCCGACCGAACAGACCGCCGTCATCGCCTCCAGCTTTTCCAGGGTCAAGTCCCCCCGCTCGACCGCACCTGAGAGGGCGTGATCCTCCATGACCGGAATGAAGGCGCCGGAGAGGCCGCCCACGGCGCTCGAGGCGAACGCGCCACCTTTCTTGACGGCGTCGTTGAGCAGCATCACGGCGGTGGTTGTTCCGGGAGCGCCGACCCGCTCAACGCCCATGGCCTGATAAATTTCGCCGACGCTGTCGCCCACGCGCGGCGTCGGCGCAAGCGAGAGGTCCACCACGCCGAAGGGGACGTTCAACCGGCCGGCCACTTCGCGGCCGATCAATTCGCCGGTGCGGGTGACGCGAAAGGCGGTGTGCTTGATCTCCTCGGCGATCCGGTCGAGCGTCGCATCGGGATAGCGGGCCAGCAGCCGGTCGATGGCCCGTTTCACCACGCCGGGTCCGCTTACGCCGACGTTGATCACGCATTCGGGCTCGCCCGCGCCGAGCATCGCTCCGGCCATGAAGGGGTTGTCCTCGGGCATGTTGGCAAAGACCACGATCTTCGCCGCGCCGAACCCGCGCTGCGCCCGGGTCGCCTGCGCCGTGGCGATGATCTGCCGCGCGGCCAGGCGGATCGCATCCACGTTCATCCCCGCGCGGGTGGTGCCCACGTTGATCGAGGCGCAGATCCGCCCGGTCTGCGCGAGCGCCTGCGGCAGCGCCTCCAGCAGCGTCCGCTCGCCCGGGGTGATCCCTTTGTGAACCAGCGCCGAGAATCCGCCGAGGAGATCGATCCGCACCGCCGCGGCCGCCCGATCCAGCGCCTGCGCCAGCTTCACCGCCGTCTCCACAGAGTGCCCTTCGAGGAGGATCGAAGCGGGCGAGATCGCGATTCGCTTGTTGACGATCGGCAGCCCGTATTTGGCCGACACCTCGTCGCAGAACGCCACATGGCAGCCCGCGAGGGCGACAATCCGGTCGTAAACGGCGCGCACCATCGCATCGGGGTCGCGGCCGGCGCAGACGTTGAGGTTGATGCCGAGGGTGACGGTGCGCACGTCGAGATTCTCCTGCTCGACCATGCGCAAGGTGTCCAGAATGCCTTGGTGTGCAATCATGGCTCAATTCCCGGAAAGCAGATTGTGGATCGCGCCGATCTCGCTCGTGGCGCGGAAGATGTTTTGGTGGCAGATCGACGCGCGCAGCCCGCGCCGAGCCATCTCGGCTCGGAAGTCGGCCTGCACCTGGCGAAAGTCGGCCTCGGGCGGCAGCACGACCTCGGCGATGTAGACCACGTCGTCGTGTTCGCCCTCGACCGTCCAATCGATGATGTTGATCCCCCGGTCGACCAAAAACTGGCTGATGCCGTACACCGTCCCGGGGCGGTCGGGCCCGTGGGTCGTGACAACGTAAGTCGGCCCGGCCGGCAGCGGCGTGGGCGGCGGCTTGGCAAACGGCCGAACCGTGACGGCGGCATCCGGCTCGAGCGCGCCAGCCAGCGCCGCCGACAGCGCCGCCGGGTCGGCGGGTCGCGCAAAAGCAACCGTGAACACCAGACTGAAAAAGCCGTGAACGATGGTCTGTCGGATAACGACAATGTTGCCGCCCTGGTCGAAGACCACCCGCGTCACATCGCGCAGGATGCCGACGCGGTCGGGAAGAAGCACGGATATGATGGCTTGTTTCATGACGTGTTCAGGGCAGCGCCGGCGCGAGTTCGGTAGCGGATGGGAGCGTTTCGAGCGACGTCTGGAGTAGGCGGATGCTGTTTTCGACATCGCCGAGGCTGAGGGTTTCGACCGCGCTGTGCATGTAGCGAAGCGGCACGCTGATGAGGGCGACCGCGGCGCCACCGCCCGCCTGACGCATGGCCCAGGCGTTGGTCGAGCTGCCGCGACTGCGGACCTGGCGCTGAAAGGCGATGGCCTGCGCGGCGGCGGTTTTCTCCAGGTGGCCCCGGAGAACCGGATTATAGGTCGGGCCGTAACCGATGATCGGGCCCTTGCCGAGGGCGACATCCCCGACCAGCTTGTTGTCGTTGCCCGGGGTGTCCGAGGCGAACCCCACATCCACACAGATTCCGGCATGCGGGCGGATCGCATAGGCGGCGGTGGTCGCGCCGACCAGGCCCAGTTCCTCCTGCACCGATGCCACCAGATGGATCTCGGCGGCGAGTGATTGGCCCGCCAGGCGGCGGAAAGCCTCGCAGACGATGAACGCGCCGATCCGGTTGTCAAAGCCCCGGCACGACACGCGGTCGCCCGCGAGCGGACGCCAGCCAGCGTCGATCACGGCCGGCGCGCCCAACTCGATCAGCGACTCGGCATCCTGCCGGCTCGAGGCGCCGATGTCGACCACGATGTCCGTCATCTCCTTGGGCGCGACCTTGTCCCGCTCGTCGGGCTTCATGAGGTGCGGCGGGCGGACGCCGAACACGCCGTTGACCGGGCCGGCGAGGCCCTGGATGACCACCCGCTCGCCCGCGAGCAGCGGCACGGTCACCCCGCCGACAGCGGTGAGGGTCAGGAAGCCCTTGTCATCGATATACTGCACCATGAACCCGATCTCGTCGCAATGCCCCTCGATCATCACCCGCATGGGGGCGCCGGGGTTGAGCACGGCGTGGAGGTTGCCGTGCAGATCGAGCGAGACCGACGCGGCGTGCGGTTGGAGGGCGGCGGCCAGCAGACGCAGGCCGTTCGCCTCCCACCCAGAAGGCGTCGGCGTCGCCAGCAGCCGTTTCAACAATTCAAGCGCGGATGTATCCAATGTCATAGACGCTCCTCTCCAAAAAAGGGCGGCCATCATATCACAGAGCGAGAAAGTGTGACAGTGTTCATCCGCCTTGCCCAGGGCAAAGGGCGCATGGCAGTTCTGATGAGGTCGTTAATTCCTAATCGTAATCGTAATCTTAATCTTAATCCCCCACCCTTTGCCGATCCGGCTCGTAGACGGCTCCCGGCTCATGCACACGATCAGGGGATGTGCTACGGATCAATCCGACCAGCATGGAGACAATTCGAACGAGGATCTCTTTTCCCGGTTCAGCCTGCGC
>VGWG01000081.1 GCA_016873675.1 Lentisphaerota bacterium
TGCATTGCCCCCGCGCCCCTCTTCCGCCAATGTAATAGACTACGCCCGCCTGCGGGGGCAATCAGTGCATCTGCAACAGTTTCAGCAGACTCTCGTCAAGATGGTGTCCGTGCCATTCCTTGTACGCCGCGCGCGCGACCGGCCAGTGCAACACTTAGGGTTTTGAAAAAGGCCACGCGGTGAAGTACACTTCCTTCATGTGATCAAACATGGAAGGAGACAAAGTGACTTACGACCGCGTGACCGAGATAGAGCGTAGCCAGATTTACGTGCTGAGGCAAGAGGGAAAGGGAAACAACGCGATCGCCCGGGCCATCGGCCGGAACAAGGGCACCGTCAGCCGCGAGGTGAGGCGCAACAGAGGGCAGAGAGGCTACCGGCACCAGCAGGCGCAACGGAAAGCCGAGGAACGTGCGGCGCGTCCTGGGCCGAGACGGTTCACCGAGGAGGTGAGGCTGGACGCGGAGGAGAAGCTCAGGAAGGGCTGGACGCCGGAGATCATCTGCGGACGGGCCGAACTCGAAGGGCGGGCGCACGTGTGCAAGGAGACAATCTACAAGCACGTGTACGAGGATGCGAAGGTTGGCGGCGACCTGTGGAAGTGCCTCCCGCGGGCGAAGCGCAAGCGCAAGCGGCGCTGCCCGCGGCAGGAGGGACGCGGGCGCGGTATAATCCCGGGGAGGCGGGGGATCGAGACACGCCC
Organism: Lentisphaerota bacterium; assembly: GCA_016873675.1. Classification (NCBI taxonomy): domain Bacteria; kingdom Pseudomonadati; phylum Lentisphaerota; species Lentisphaerota bacterium. The sequence goes on from VGWG01000081.1 coordinate 704, forward strand.
GCCCGAAGTCGAACAGCGGATCACGGTCGGGCACTGGGAGGGCGACCTGGTTGTCGGGGCGAACGCGACGGGCTACCTGGTGACGCTGGTGGAGCGGGTCACGCGCTTCACGCTTGTGGGCTGGTCGCGGACCAAGGAGGCGGACGAGGTGGCCGCCGAGGTCATCCGCCTGCTCGGCATGATCAACGTGGCCTGCACGGGGATCACGTTCGACAACGGCAAGGAGTTCGCCCGGCACGCTGAGATCGCCTCGGCCCTGAAGGCGGACGTGTTTTTCGCCCGCCCGTACCACTCTTGGGAGCGCGGGACGAACGAGAACACCAACGGGCTGATCCGGCGCTTGTTCCCGAAGAGCGAGTCTTTCGCGGCGATGGGCGCGGCGGATCTGCACAGGATCGACATCTTTCTGAACGACCGCCCGCGCAAGTGCCTTGCCTGGCAGACGGCGAGGGAGGTGATGGCCGCCTTCCTTGCCGCAGCCGCGTGAGCGGCGTCGGCCAGGAAAGGGTGATGTTTGTTTTTCTCCCCCAGCCCCCCGTCCGGCGGAATACCGCCGGACGGGGGGCTGGGGGAGGCGGCCCTCCCGTGCCCTCGCGGCCCCTCCGCAGCCCCCGCCGCCCGCCCTGCGCTTGTAAACTCCGCCGTCCTGTGTCAAAATGAACCCGTTTTCACACGAAGGAACGAATTCCCCGCCAGCCAGTAGCCAGTGTTGCACTGGCTACTGGCTGGCGGGGGTGACATTTTATGATCACATGCAGGAGCAAAGCAAGATTACGATTACGATTATGATTATGATTATGATTAAGTAACCCTCATCAGAACTGCCATGCGCCCCGGGCGGAGGAGGCGGGCAGCGGGAGATTGACTTTGTATGGGGCTTCAGGGTACGCTTTGCCCCATTCCGTGGTGCGTGTGGCTCTGCACACGCAACCGAAAACACTTGGTCTTGGCGGTGACGTTCCTGACCGCCTACATCCTGTCGTCGTTCGGATTCAGGGTGTTCCTTGGACTGGCAATGCGTGGACTGGGAAAATGACTGAATTGCGATCGGGATAGTGCAGGTTCCCTCGCGTTCCGCTCGGAACCTGACTTTTGACGTTCGCCGAAAGGAGGGATAAGGATGAGAGCACGCATAGTACAGGGATCAACGCTCTTGGCTGCCGCTCTTACGGCATGCTTTTGGACGAGCCTCGTCTCGGCCGAGGATCAAGTGCCGATGCTGACCCCAGACGGATATCCGAGTCTACGAACGTCGGGGAAACGAACTAATCCAGGCTGATTTCCCCGTCTCCGCAGAGCAGTTCATGAAGTTCGTCAACTCGGCCCTCCCAGAACACTCCATTCTGGAACTGCACCGGTTTCTCAACGTTAGATCAGAAGAGACCACATCGAACCACGTCTCGGATGCGACTTCGGAACCCGCGCCGGGCGCGGCTTCCTCATCGCATCAGCCCTGACGTTATGGTGCCGTATTCGGGGCCCTTGCGTGTAGTCGCGCAAGGCACCCATAAGCCCACCATTATGCGACGCTGGCGCAAAGCCCCGCAGGGGTGCCCCGCCGTCGGGCGGCGACCGGACTGGCAGGGCAAACGGAGATGCTGAGGCGCGCCTGTGCCGGGAATGCGGCGGGTGGCGGCGGCAGGAGGTGACGAAGAGAGCCGCGGAGCGGCCCCCCAAGCGTAGCGCGGGAGGTATGCGGCACCGGCGCGGCGGCTGGCGGAGTACAGCCGCGAAGCGGCGTTACATGGATCTCCGGCGCGGCAGAATATGCGCCGAAAAAATACAGCGCGGGAGCGTCAGAGGCGGGGGCCGCGTCCGCGAGCGGACGGGCACGGCGCGTGGCGCGTCCAAGGGCGCCTTGCGCCCGTGCCCGCGTAGTCGCGGGCTGGCCGCGCCTGCGCCGGGACCGGAACGCGAAAGGTGCCATCAGCGCCGGCGGCGCGGGCCTCGCCGACCCCCGCGCGGAGCGGGCATACAGCGCGGAAGCGCGTTACAAACACTTGTTGAAACGAAGCGTGTTGCAGAGGGGGTGGTTGATATGGCGGACGGAAAATTTGAACTGGGGCAGTCGGGAAATCCGGCGGGGCGGCCGAAGGGGATTCAGAGCGGGCGGATGAAGGCACTGGGGGCGCTGGACCGGATCACGGCGAAGGAGGCGAACGTGAAGATCATGGAGCGGGCGCTGGAGAAAGCGCTGCGCGAGAAACCGCTGTGGTTCTTCACGAACATCGTCATGCCGCTGCTGCCCAGGGAGACGCGGGCCGCTGTCGAGGCGGGCGACCGGGTGATCGAGTGGCGCGGGCTGATGGGGGTGGGGAGTGCGGAGGTAGGAAGATAGGGCGGTCGTGCGAGGAATACAGTCCTTCGACCCGCCCGCCGCTACACTAAGGAGGCTCTTGCAAAACCCTGAACAGGCTGACAGTGGTGCAGGCGTCTCGCCTGCAATTCCAAGGCTTTTTCGTAATTCTGGCAGGCGAGACGCCTGCACCACAAGGGTTTTGCAAGAGCCTCTAAGTAGAAACGCCTTTGTGGCGGCGTCGGAACATACAGGAATAACCGACAAATTCTGGGGAAAGCCTACGGAAGACGATGTTGACAAGCATGCTTTCGTGTGGTACCATCTTCACGTGTTTTCGTCCGTAAAGGCTGTTGCAGTAGCAGTGACCGCGCTGTTTCTTATAGCGTCGGCTCTGTCTTTTGCCAGTCACGATCATGCGCATGAGCATGATTCCGCTTCGGAGATCGCAACACATTGCTGCTCGAACGTGGAAGCTATGTGTGATTATCCCGCTGTATATGTGGGTTTCCCAACCGTCGCGCACGTCACGGTGGTTGAAGATGTCTTCCACGAAAGATTGAGCATAGTCGAGATCTATCGACCTCCTATCGTCTCCTGATCGCCTCTCCGTATGCATTGTGTCCCGGATTTATTCCGTCGGCTTTTGCTGACGTGTTTCCGCAGACCATGCAGACAGACCTATCACAGGCAACGTATCACGATCAGGAGAACTCATGGCAGGAAGATTTGGATTCTTCCGCACGACGTTAGCGCTGGCTCTCGCAGCCAATACCATAACTGTTCGTGCGGACGCTCAGAATGAACAAGAAGCAGCAGGCCCCCTGGCGCTTCAGGAGGCGATCGATTTTGTTGGCCGGCTCAATCCGGGCCTGACCGCCGCCGCCCATGATGTGCTGGCTGCCGAAAGCGCCGCCCGTCAGGCCGGCGTGCGGCCTAACCCCGAGATCGAAATCGAGGCCGAGGACTTCGGGGGGACGGACAGCCGCGAGGGGTACGATGGCGCCACCACGACCGCCGGCATCAGCCAGCGGATCGAACTCGGCGGGAAGCGATCCAAACGCCAATCGGTGGCCCGTGCGGAAGCCCGGCTTACCGGATGGGATTACGAAGCCTCTCGCCTGGACATCCTGACCCGTACCAAGCAGGCGTTTGTGGATGTGCTCGCGGCCCAGTGCCGAGTCGCCTTGGCCGCGGAGGCGCTGGCGCTGGCCGAAGACGTGCGCAAGGCGGCTGCCGAGCGCGTGAAGGCAGGCAAGGTTCCCGAACTCGAGGCGATCAAAGCCGCCGTGGAGGTGTCCTCCGCCGGCATAGCGCGCGACCGGACCAAGCGGGAATTGGATGTCGCCCGCAGACTGCTTGTCGCCAACTGGGGCAGTGCAACGCCGCGCTTCACCAACGCCGTCGGATCGCTGGACGATGTCGGGGACGCGGCATCCCTCGATTCTCTTGCCGCCGCCGTGGAGCGGTCGCCGGAAGTGGCCCGTTGGACCGATGCGCGTCTGGCCGCCGCGGAATCGCTCAGGCTCGCGAAGGCTCAGCGTGTCCCGGATATCACGGTGAATGTCGGCGTCAGACGATTCGATGAGGACGGCACGCATGCGGCCGTCGCCGGTGTCGCACTACCGCTGCCGCTGTTCGACCGTAACGCGGGTGGGATCGCCGCCGCGCAACACTGCGTCGCGGCCGCGGAGCAGAAGGAGCGCGCCGCCCGTCTGCTGGCCGCAACCAGCCTCGCCGAGATTCACGGCCGTTTCGACACCGCCCGCTCGGAAGCCGTGGCCATACGGGACGGTTTGATTCCTGCCGCGCAGAAAGCGTTCGATGCCGCGCAAACCGGCTACCGTCAGGGGAAATTCGGCTTGCTTGAGGTACTCGATGCGCAACGAACCCTCAACGACGCCAAAGCCGGCCATCTGGAGGCCCTCACCGCCTATCATAAGGCGGCGGCGGATATGGAACGGTTGACCGGCACCCCACTCACTGCAACTGAACAAACCAACGAACAGGAAGTGAAATGAATATGTGCACTTTTAGCAGAACGATTGGCGCAGGACTCTGCGCCCTTCTGGCGATCACAAGTGGATGCGGCAAGAATGAGATCGGCAGCACGGCTGGCGGCGTCCAGCCCGAGACGGTGACTGCAAACAACACGAATGGGGCGGCTAGGATTCCGGTTACCAAGGAACAGGTGACGCGTTTCGGGATCATGATCGCACCTGCCATAACAGGCACGGTGGTCAGGAGTCTGCAGGCGCCCGGCGAGATCAAGACGGATGCGGACCGCGTGGCGCGCGTGGTCCCACTGGCGCCAGGCATTGTGCGCCAGGTGACGAAGACGATCGGGGACCGAGTTCAGGCTGGCGAGATTCTTGCATGGATCGAAAGTGCCGAACTGGCCGCGGCAAAGCTGGATTACTACGCCAAAGTGTTCGAGGCCCGGCGCTGCGAACTGCGGGTGCCGCAGGCAAAGGCGATTTTCGAGAACACGTCGCGGCTCATCGCGCTCCTGAAGGACGGGGCTGGAGATGAGGCACTCGGCAAACTGGACGGTTTGGAGATGGGTGCCTATCGCGGACAGTTGCTGACCGCTTATGCGGCGTATCGTGCCGCCGGGAAGATCCACGCACGGGAGACCGGGTTGCGCGCCAGCGCCGTCAACAGCGAACAGGATCTACTCTTGGCCGAAACCGCCCTCATGCAGGCGCGGGCGACGTTTCACGCCATGTTGAATACCGCCCGTTTCGAGGTGTTGATGGCCTATACGGAGGCCCTGAAGGAGCATCAAACCGACGATTTTGACGCCACCGCCGCCGAGACGCGCCTGCGACAGAGCGGAGCCGACGATGAGGTTGTTGCGGGTTTGCGTGCTCTTGTACCCGAGGTCGGGTACTTGCCGGCGTGCCTGAGTGAGGATTCCACCGGCGCGGAGGGCGGGGCGCATTCGGTGAAGAAGGCGCTGGGTGCAAACGAACGCTTCGCGTGGTATGCGCTGCAGGCGCCGCTTGAAGGGACCGTGGTGGAGCGGCGTATCGCGTTGGGCGAGTCGCTCGAAACAACCGCGGAAGTTTTTACCGTTGCCGATCTTGCCCGCGTCTGGGTGGACCTCGCGCTAAACCAGGACAGCATGTCGGACGTGCGCGTGGGTTACCCCATGACGATCCGCCTTTCCGACGGAACGACGCGCGAAACGACCGTGCAGCATGTATCTCCGGTCGTTGATCCACAGACGCGTACAGTGACGGTTCGCGCCGTATTGAGCAATGACGGCGGGCTGTTGCGCCCCGGCACGTTCATCGAGGCTGCGATACAGATACCCTCCGATCGGCAGGCGGTGCTTGTGCCCACGGATGCCGTGCAGCTTGTCTACGATCATGCCTGCATATTTGTCTGGGGCGATGGCGCGTTTGAATTGCGGGAGGTGCAGACCGGCACGACCGACGGCATACAAGTCGAGATCCTGCGGGGGCTGCAGGCCGGCGAGCGAGTTGCCGCCGTCAATGCCTTCCACCTGAAGGCGGAGCTGATCAAGTCGGCCGCAGGCGACATGGGCGCAGGCCACGGCCACTCGCATTGACATAAGGACGCATTATTATGATTGCCAACATTATTCACCTTGGGCTGCGGCACAAACTGCTCGCCTTTATAACCACGGTGGCACTCGTTGCCATGGGAGTGTTCTCCTTCTCCAGGCTTTCCATCGACGCCTTCCCGGATATCAGCCCGAATCTGGTCCAGGTGTTCGCCGAAGTTGAGGGCATGGCGCCGGAAGAGGTTGAACAGCTCGTCACCCGTCCCGTCGAGACCGCCATGCGCAGCGTTCCCGGCGTCGAGCGACTTCGCTCGGTCTCCTCGCTGGGGCTCTCGACGGTCAACGTCTACTTCGATGACGACGTCGACATCTACCGCGCCCGGCAGTTGGTCTCGGAACGTCTCAAGGTCGCCGAGGAGGGCATTCCGAAGGGCGTCGAAATGCCCCACGGGCTGGAGATGGGCGCGGTGGCCAGCGGCACGGGAAAGATTCTCGCCTACTATCTTGAGGCCAAGGGCCAAGACATCACGGAACTGCGGACGCTGCATGAGGCGATCGTTAAGCGCGGCGTGGAGACCGTGCCAGGCGTAGCCAAGGTGCTGAGTCAAGGCGGTTATGTCCGACAGTACGAGGTCGAGCTTTCTCCCGAGAAACTGCTCGCGTACGGGTTGAGCATCTCGGATGTCAGCGATGCCATTGCTCAGAACAACGCCAATGTCGGCGCGGGTATCATTACGCGTGGCAGCGAAGAGTTGATCGTGCGTACCTTGGGGCGCCTCGGCACGACCGAGGACATCGCCAACACCACCGTCAAGAGCGTGGATGGCAAGCCGGTGCTGGTGAAGGACGTTGGCGCGGTCACACTGGGCCGCGCGTTCCGCCGGGGCGTGGCCATCCTGAACGGACGCGAGGAGGTGGTCGGCGGCGGCGTCTACAAACTCCATCGCGCAAATTCCTTCGAGGTGATCCGCCGTCTCCGTGCCCGCCTGGCGGAGATCGAGCGCACGCTTCCCGATGGCGTGAAGATCGTTTCCTACTACGACCAGGCTGACCTTGTGGCCGGCAGCATCAAGACGGTACGCAATTCCCTGCTGCTGGGGCTTGTCTTCGTGTCGGTCGTCGCGTTTCTATTCCTCGGGAACCTGCGCAACGCACTGATCATGGTCTGCTCGATGCCGTTCGCGCTCCTTTTCGGCATCGTTTGCATGGAACGTGTGGGCATGTCGGGCGACCTTATCTCCCTCGGCGGGATGGCGATCGCGCTCGGCATGCTGATCGACGCCTCGATCATCATGGTGGAGAAACTCCAGACGGCGGCCGGAGCGCCCGCCGGGGAGCGGGAGACAAACGCCGCCATTCTGCACGCCGCGCAGGAAGTGGGGCGCCCGATCGTCTTTGCCGTGGCCGTGATCTCGGTGGTGTTCCTGCCGATATTCACGCTGGGCGAGATCGAGGGCAAGATGTTCCGCCCCCTGGCGTTCGCGGTCGTTGCCACGATGGCCGGATCGCTGCTCTACGCGCTCCTGGTTGCGCCGCTTTTCTTCCGGATTCTGCACCGCATGGATCATAAACGCGCGGGCCATGGCCCCGGACGGATACTGAGCCGGGTGCTGGGGCGCTATGAGCAATCGCTGCGCGGGGCCGTAGGGCGACCGGCGGCGCTGCTTGTCGCCGGTCTCCTTCTCATGGCGTGCGGCACAATCGGGTTCCTGCGCCTGGGCCGGGAATTCGTGCCCACGTTGCAGGAAGGCACCATCAACTGCTACGTCCACATGAATCCCAACGTCTCGCTGGAAGAGATCAAGTCGGTCTGTTCAACCGTCTCACGCATGGCCGCCGACATTCCCGAGATAGACCAGATTGTCGCCGATATCGGGTATGGGGAAGTCGGCCCGCACATGCACCACACCAATTACGGGTGCATTACCATCACACTGAAGCCGCGACGCCTCTGGCGGAAGCAGAGAAGCCAGCAGGAAGTGGTGGCGCTGCTGGATCAACGGCTGCAGGGGCTGCCGGGGTTGGCCATTGGCTTCTCGCAACCCATTGCCCACGAGGTGGACGGGCTCATCGCCGGTTCGGGTGCGCAGGTGGTGATGAAGATGTTCGGCGACGACATGGAGCGGCTGAAGCGTCTCGCAGTCGAGGTAGAAAAGGCGGTGGAGGCGGTGCCTGGCGTAGCGGATCTGCGGGTGGAACAGACCGATGGACAGACGCAGGTGCAGGTTATCCTGAACCCTGCGCAATTGGCACGCTACGGTCTGAGCAAGGATGCGGTACAGACGGTTGTCCGGCAAACGCTGACCGGCGATGTGGTCGGGGACATCATCGAGGGCGAGATCGCCTCGCGCATTCTGGTGCGATTGAGCCGCCGCTACACGGAAGATCGCGAAGCGCTCGGAAGCCTGCTGATTCTTACGCCCTCGGGGTCGCATGTTCCCCTGAGCAGCCTGGCGGCAATCAAGACCGTGACGGGCTTGCGGCAGATCAGCAGGGAGAACACGCAACGCTACATCTCCGTGGAATGCAATGTGCGCGGGCGCGATGTGGGCACGTTTGTGCGTGATGCACAGGCTGCGGTTGAGCGTGCGGTCACATTGCCACCGGGATACCGGGTATCATGGGGCGGGCAGTTCGAGCTGCAGCAGGCGGCCAATCGCCGGCTGGCGATCGTGATGCCGATCACCCTGGTGCTGGTGATCGTGATGCTCTACGGCCTGTTCGGATCGTTGAGAATGGTCTTGCTGATCGTGCTGAACATACCCTTGGCCATGGTCGGTAGCGTTCTGGCGCTGGCGGCATTCGGACAAAGCGTCAGCATTCCAACGTCTATCGGCTTCATTGCGCTTTTCGGCGTCGCTTTGACCGACGGTGTAGTCCTGATCTCGGGATTGGAACGGCTGCGACAGGAAGGGATGGCTTTGCAGGAAGCGATTGTCACCGCCTGCCGAGCCAAATTCAGGCCCATCCTGATGACCTCGCTGACCACCGTGCTCGGCCTGCTGCCGGTGATCATGGCAACGGGCACGGGATCGGAGGTGCAACGCCCGCTGGCGATCGTGGTGGTCTTCGGGCTGGCCACGTCCACGGTTGTCACGCTGTTCGCCGTTCCAACGGCATACTGCTGGATCGAGAGGAAATGGCCGCGCAAGCTGCCGCGAAGCCTATAACAAGAGAAGGAGAATCGATGCAAACGACACGAGAATGAGCGCCATGCAGACAAAACGAGAATGAGAACCATGCAGGAAACAGGAAAAGGAGAAACCATGCAGATAACACATGACGGAAGATCAACACGCACCGCAGTACGTATCATGTCCGCACTGGCCATTGCCACATGGCTTGGCGCGGGATGCGGTAAAGCCGAGAAAGCTGAACCGCGAGCGCCCGAAGCGCCCAAGCCGGTTGAAGCGCCCAAGCCGGTTGAAACGAAAAAGTGGGAGCCAGAAACGGTGCAACCGTCGAAAGCGCCAAGCGGCCACGGACATAGTCACGGTCCGGGTGGCCATTCACACTAAGCGGGATTCATCCTGCGGATACTCGTGATTCCGGGGACGGGCGTCTGCGCGACTCGCTCCGCCGCCAGGTCAAACCTGATCGCCGTCACAACGTGTTGCATCGTTTCCGTCAAGGGCGCCCGCGCCGGGACCGGAACGCGAAGAGGCGCCTACGGCGCCGGCGGCGCGGGCCTCGCCGACCCCCGCGCGGAGCGGGCATACAGCGCGGAAGCGCGTTACAAACACTTGTTGAAACGAAGCTGAAATGCTGAAATGCTGAAAACTGAAAAATGGGAGGAAAGGGCGGGGCTGTAATGGGGAAAGGGAAAGGCGGACTCGATTCTAGCGCGAAAGAACATGCGGTTTGATGCCAGTACGGCGGACGGAAGCAAGGATAGTGCAACTGCTGGTTTTCTTACCCTCTCTTCGTCTTCATTCAATCACTTTGTCATCAACGGGTTGCGCGATCACGGGCGGCGGGGACTGGAGAGAAGACCTGAGCCTTGATAGGCCCAAAACCCGATGGCAATCCGGCCAAATCAACCGAAGCGCTACGACGCCAGTTCGGGGAAATCTACGATGTCAATTAGGCCGGTAACAGTGCAGTACCTCGCTTGTTACATCATCTACCACAACAGATCGGCCTGTCTCAGGATGCACGTAACGTGTGGCTGTGTTACCGGAATTGACCTTGTTAGGCGCAGTGAACTGTTTTCCGCCTGACATCGCTTCGTCGATCTGTTGGGATGTCCAACCACGTTGCTGCATCTGGTTTTCCAGTTTCTGTAACGACTTGTGGGTGCCCGGTTTCCAGACTGGTCTCTTTGCGGCCATATTCCCGACCACCTTCGTCACCCCATTTATAGCAACCCCTGTCCCAAACATGATAGCGCCGCTCATGAACATGGTTGCCATTCCCTGGCCGCCGGCATAGGCCGGGTTACACGCCTGCTCCTCGTTCTCCGGGGCGACGGCATCCTCGGCACCGGCAAGAAGCAGCAGCACGGCAGCTACAACAATGGGGTTCTGGCCATCCGGATCCGAATAGTTCACCGGGTCGTTACCGCAGAACACATACTGGTTCAGCCCGCCTTCGATCCCGATGGGGTCGTTGGAGAGCCAGCGGCCGGTCACGGGGTCGTACCAGCGGGCGCGGAAGTGGTAGAGGCCGGTGGCAAAGGAGTATTCGCGCCCCTGGAATAGAAAGCGGTTGCCGATGGCGGATTGGGCCATGGACGCGCCTTCGCCGTCGTAGATGCCGAGCACGCGGCCCCAGGCGTCGTAGTCGTAGGACTCGGCGACGTTGCCCGATTCGTCGACCCACGCCCAGACGGTGTTCTGATGGTCGCGGAGGGCGTAGAAGGTGCGGGGGACATCGCCGGTGTGGATGGTCATGGCGACCAGTTCGTCGATCTCCGGGCCGTAGACGTAGCTGCGGACCACGCCGCCGGTGGCGTCGAGGTCGGCGAGGAGGTGCGCCCCGTCGTAAAGGTGGAGGTTGGTTACGCCGCCGGCCTCGGTCCACATGCGCCGACCGAGCGGGTCATAGCCGTACGACTCGGCGGGCGCGCCGTTGGTGGCGGCGGCGGTGAGGCGGTACTGCGCATCCCAGGTGAGCGTCCGTTCTTCGCGGCAGGAGGGGCCGCGATAGACCGTCTGCGTGACGCAGCCCGTAGCGTCGTTTGTGGCGGGATCCTCGCTGCTGAAGCCCGAGACCTGGAAGGTCCAGGTGTTCGTGCGGGTGACCTCCCAGCCCGCCAGCCGATCGCCAGTCCCCGCCGTGTAGGCGACGCCGAAGCGCGCCGTCTC
>VGWG01000082.1 GCA_016873675.1 Lentisphaerota bacterium
ATGTGCCGCATGACCAGTACAACTATCAGGTGCCGGAAGCGATCATCATGGGCAAAGTACCCGCTCCTTACCTGAACCTGGAAAACAAACCTTTGACTCAGCGGCATTGCAATTCACTCCTGCTTGGATACTTCCTGCGCAGCGTTCGCGACATCGAAGCAAGTACACTCGACCGCCTGACCATCGAGGAATTCTTCCTGGACGCATCGATGGGAAGCACGCTCGCGGAACGCTACGTGGACTGGCTTGCCGATCCCTCGACGCAGAGCGCCATGCGCCGTTCCCTCGCAGGCATCCTTCCTCCGGGCTCGCCCATATCCCCCGAGTCTGCGATCGCCGTTTCACCGGCCTCCCTTCTCTCAGACTCGGACAGCATCTTCCAAGTTCATGTCCGCAGCAATCTGGATCGACTTCGGGAGCAACTCCAGGAGATCGAGAAGCAGATGCTGGAGACGACCGGCACAGAACGTATCGCGCTGGCGCGGGGCTCGAACTCACTGGAACGTCTGATCACGCAGTTCAAGGAAGACCGGCTCATTGACTTCCTGAGTAGTTCTTCGTGGCTCCCCGGCTACGCCTTCCCGCAAGACATCGTGAAACTGCTGGTTCGCCAGACAGAGTACGGTCGCCAAATGCGTCTCCAGCGGGACCGAGAGGTAGGCATATCCGAGTACGCCCCTGGCGCAGAGATCGTCGCGGACGGTTTCCTGTTTACGTCCGGGGGAGTCTGGTTCAATTCCAAAGAACCTGACATCCGTCAGTACGCCCGATGCCCCGAGTGCCGCAAGATCGACAGATACCTCGAATCCGAGAGACCCTCACGCGTTTGCTCGCGCTGCGGAACTGCCCTCACCGGAAAGTTTCTTCCCAGATTCTACATCAGGCCTGACGGTTTCACCACTCTGGTCACAGACCCCGTGCAGCGTCCCGGGCGTAGCCGCCGGCCTGGGCCGCGTGCATCTGAAGTCTTTCTGCTGGAGGGAGCAGCCAACGATGATTTTAGCCTACATTCAGTCAAGGGTGTCACGGTCGCCGAGAAGCAGGGCGGTCGCCTGTTCCTCGCCAACAGCGGGTACCAGTTCCGCGGGTACCACATCTGCCGCAAGTGCGGGCGGGGCTTCACCAAGACACCGACGGGGCGTACACACAAGACGCCCTGGGGCACGGATTGCTCCGGACAGACCAAAGTCCTTGATCTGGCCCACGAGATTTGCACAGACATCCTCCAGCTGAGGTTTCATGACTGCACCCCGGCAGCGCCTTCCATCGTCGATCGCGCTTTCTGGCTCTCTTTCGTATCTGCCTTTCTCAATGGCGCTTCGGATGCCCTGAACATCGACGCAGGCGACTTGGGAGGCACGTACCACGGGTGGAGCGAAAACAGTTATGTTGGAGAACTTGTAGTCTACGACCGGATTCCTGGCGGAGCCGGTCACATTGCTCGAATAGTTGATAATCTCGATCAGGTCTTGAATACCGCCCTTGTGCGCGTACGCGACTGCAAGTGCCCGGATAGAGAAGCCAGTTGCTATGCGTGCCTGCGCAGCTATTTGAACCAATCCTACTGGGAAGAGCTCAAACGACGCCCCGTGATTGAGTGGTTGGGCAATATCCTCGGAAAAGCATGAAACATGGCGGTGATGCGTCGGCAGAGACAAAAGCTCTCGGGAAGCTCTCTATGATACGAAAACAAAATCCGTATGATCGTATGCATATGTTGGCCTTGTTGGCTGTCGGTAGCGGTCTGCTTTTGACTGCGCCACGGGGTGCCTGATGGTAAAACTGCCATGGACACATCGGACGGCGCCGAACTTCATGATTGAGGTGACGGACGCCTGTAACCTCGCGTGCCGCGCATGCTATAAGAAGCATGGGACAACGTTCAAGACACTCGAACACGTGCAGCAGGATCTTGACGTGGGCACCCGGCTTCGCCCGGTACATACCGTGACCATTTCTGGCGGTGAAGCGACCCTCCACCCTGAACTCTGCCGGATCGTCGAACGGATCAAGCAACGCCAGGTTCATGTGTTTCTCCTCACAAACGGCGTCCTGCTGGACCGGGAACGGCTTGTATGCCTCAAGCAGAGCGGACTCGACTCGATCCTCTTCCATGTGGACGCCGGGCAGTGTCGTCCCGACCTGCCGCAAAATCCCGACTTCGCCTCCATCGCAAAACGCCTTTCCGAGCTTGTCGGGTGGGCCTTTGAGTGCGGTTTGGACGTCTCGGTTTCCGCCACGCTCTACGGCAATGAGCCTCACTTTCTGCGGGACATGAGCCAGTTCTTTTTCCGCACACCGGAAATCACGTTCCTTTTCATTTCTAATGGCATCCTTCCCGGACGCCAGGGACCCGCCCATGAGGGAGAACGCCCCTTCCTCCAGTCCGATTTCGATGTCAACACCCTACAGGCCTTTTTTGAAGCCGAGTACGGTATTGAGCCGTATGCCTACATTCCGGCGCAAGACAGCAATAGAATTTCATGGCTCTCGTACTTTGTGCCGGTCGTCTATCGCGGAAACGGACCCGGGCAACGGCATACGCTCTTCCGCATGTGCTCGAACAGGGTGGATGTGTGGCTGATGCAAGTCCCCCGGTTTCTCAAGGGGCGCTACATCCACAAGACCACACAAAACCCAACACTGACGCTCTTCCGGGTCGCGCTGAACGCGCTCACCTCGTTCCATCCGATCCGAGGCCTCCGCTTTTTCGGCGCTGCACTGCTTGCGGGAGGCGGGGTGCGGCATAAGATGATTGCCTACGACTCCGGGCCGTTGCGCAGAGCGGACGGAAGCGTCGAACATTGCGAATACTGCCCCACGGCCATTGTGAGGGGCGATGCGTTAGTGCCCTGCTGTGTGGCCGACTACGGCGACGGCTCGGAGGGAAATGCGCCATGATCATTGCACAGACCCGGGCTATGTGTAACCGGTGCCCATCGGCGTCGCACCCCGCCGAACTGGTGAGAACCGGAACCCGCATCGAAGGTGTGGTCCACTGCCCGGATGGCGACATCCGGCATGACGTGTCGTCGGACGCCGATCTGTTCATTGCGATTCGGGAGAAAAGTGCGACCGACATCACCTCCACCGCACCGCCTCGGGGGTTGCGCAATGTGCTCAACTACATCTCCATCACCAACGCATGCAACCTCAATTGTGCTGTCTGCGGCGCTGGCGCAAAGACCGGCACGGACGCGGCCGTCTTCCTGTCCGTTGACGAGATCTGCAAACGCGCCGAACAGGCCAAGAAGGCGGGCGGGCGGATTCTCCATCTGTTTGGAGGCGAACCGACCCTGCACCCCGATCTGCTTACGATTGTTGAAAAAATCAGCGGCCTCGGCTTCAGCTCAGGCGTTGTGACCAATGGGGTCAGGCTCGGTGCCGACAAGGCGCTGGCTCGGAAACTCAAGGCGCGTGGACTTGCCCGGATCTGCCTCCAGTTCGACTCCTTCAATGAAGAGACGTTGGAGGCACTGGGCCGCAATTTTTTGCGCGAGAAAAAAGAAGCGATCACAAACGCCTGTGAGGCTGGCTTGAGCATTGGCCTGAACTGCACGGTCACCCGACTCAATCTGGAAGAGGTTGGCGATTTACTGACGCATGGGCTGGAGATCGGCATCAACGTCCGAAACATGACCTTTGCCAGCGCAGCCCCAGTAGGACGCTACACGCTCGCCCAGCAGGACTCGGTAGATCGCGAGCAGATCATCCGCCAGCTCCTGACCGTTGGGGAGAAGCACGGGTTCTCGCTGGATGACATTTTCCCGTTGCCGGCATACCTGCCGTGGGGCATCCAAAACCATCCCGACTGCGGGGCGCACCTCGTCTTGGTTCATACACCGGATGGTATTCAACCGTTGAACCGCCTGATTGACATGGCGGCGGTGTATGCACGAATGGCTCGGAGCCGTTTGCGTCGAAACTATTGTTCCACCCGTCTCGTACCTGCATGGTTTGTGCTTCGAGCGATCCGGCCCGGAAAATGGGCGTCTTGCTTGCGAATCGCTTCCGGGCTTGCCTTTTCCAAACGGCGCTATTCGCTGGTCAATGTCGGCATCAGCAATTACAAGGGGGCTGCGTTTCTTGACGAACAGCGCCTGGCTCGTTGCGCATCGGCCTTTCATACGTCTGTCGGTCCAGTGAAAGGGTGTCTCCATTTCTTTCGAGACCAGGCGTTTCCCGGATCCAAGGAATATGAGGATGCACATGGAAGTTGTTAAATCGTCCTGGGATTCACGCATCTGGCGCCTGCCATGGGATGACGGCGGGGATGTGCCGCACGCGCTGCTTGACATCCTTCGCGGGTGTAATCTCAGGTGCCGGGCCTGTTACAATCAGGCGAGAACAGGGACCAAACCACTCGACGTGGTCAAGGCGGAAGTGGACGGCCTGCTCCGCCTGCGTCGGCTCCAGTCTATTTCCATCGTGGGGGGCGAACCGCTCCTGCATCCGGAATTGTGCGAGATTGTCCGGTTCCTGCGGCACCGCGGGCTGCGCGTCGAGCTATTCACGAACGGGCTCTTGCTGGATTATGCCGCTTGCGCCCGCCTGAAAGAGGCCGGGACCGATCTGGTGTTCCTGCACATTGACAGCGGCCAGGACCGCCCCGATCTTCCCGCCTCTGCCGCCTGGCCTGAAAGGCGGCGTCTCATAGCCGAAAAAGCCGCCTGCGTGACGGCCGCCGGCATGGAGGCGGGGTTGACCATCACCGCCTACCCGGATCGCCCCGGGGAGGTGGAGGACGGTGTGCAGTTGACGCTGGACTCGGAAGACCTCGGTTATCTGCTCGTGACCCGTTTTCGGGAACATGCCGCCATCGTGGCTATCGAGGGGAACCTGGCAGCAGGCTTCAAGGCGACCGTCAAAGGAACACCACACGCCTCGCCGGAAAACATGCGATCCCACCTCGACATGCAGCGCCTGCTGCTCGACAAGCACGCCATTCGCCCCTTTGCGGCCCTTGGCTCCAACCGTGACCCGCAGGACGCCCGCTGGCTCTCCTATTTTGTCGGCACCACCAGCCGCCGCGGCCGGCGGCTGGTGACACAGGGTCTCAGGGCCAGTGCCTGCGAACGTCTTTTCTCGGCGCTGTGTCGCCAGCTCGCAGGACGCTATCTTTTCTTTGTCCCATGGAGCGCGTCACGCTTCTGGCTCCATCTGCTTTTCAACGCCGCTTTGGGCGGCAACGCCAGAGGGAACCTTCGCCTGGCAGCGTCTGCGCTGTTGCCTGGCCACCGGTTGCACGCCAAGCGGCTGTTGTTCCAAAATCCAGCGGAAGTAGGCGCTTCAGGGAGTGTGACGCACTGCATCAACTGCCCCGACGCCACGTTTCATCAGGGCCAGCTCATCCCGGTTTGTCTCGCGGACCTGTGCCGCCCCGCATCGCCACCATGCACATCACCTTGATCCAGCCCGCTGTCGGTCGCAAGCCGGACGGCACACCTTATCCCGCCTCCTGGCGGATGGAGCCGCTGGGCATCGCCAGGCTCGCCAGCCTCACGCCGCCCGAAATCCGGCGCGCTTTTTTTGACGACCGCCTCGAGCCCATCCGCTACGACGACCCCACGGATCTGGTCTGCATCACCGTCGAGACCTACACCGCCCGCCGGGCGTATCAGATCGCCGCCGCGTTCCGGGCGCGCGGCGTTCCCGTTGTCCTGGGCGGTTTCCATCCCACGCTTGTTCCGGATGAGGCGGCTTTGCGGGCCGACAGCATCGTGATCGGCGAGGCGGAGCCTGTCTGGCGCGCCGTGCTCGACGATGCGGCCGCCGGCCGGCTGCGCGCGCGCTATAGCTCCGATCGGCCTCGGCTCGCGGGGCTGGCTCCGGATCGCTCGATCTTCGGTCGCCGGCCGTATGGTCTGGTCGCCCTGGTGGAGACGTCGCGCGGCTGCCGGTTCAACTGCGAATTTTGTTCCGTCAGCCCGTTCTTTCGCCAGCGCTGCCTGGAGCGTCCCGTGGAGGAGGTCGTTCAGGAGGTTCGCTCGCTGCGGAAACCGATCTTCTTCGTTGACGACAATCTCGGCGCCGATCCCGACCGGCTGCGCGCGCTATGCGGCGCCCTGCTCCCGGTGAAACGACCCTGGATCGGACAGGCCAGTCTGCACATCGCGGAGGATCGCGCGCTGCTTGACCTGATGCGCCGTTCCGGCTGTCAGGGCGTTCTGGTCGGGTTTGAATCGCTCGACGCGGACACGCTTCACGCGATGGGCAAGTCGGTCAACCTGGAGGCCCGGCACTACCCGCGCGCCATCCAGGCTTTTCGCGACCACGGGATCTCCGTCTATGCCACCTTCGTTTTCGGCTATGACCACGACACGCCCGAAACTTTTCGCCGCGTGTTCGATTTCGCGCTGGAGCAGAAATTCTTTTTCACCGCCTTCAACCACCTCGTTCCGTTTCCGGGTACACCGCTCTACGACCGGCTCGCCGCCGAGAACCGCCTGCTTTATCCGCACTGGTGGCTTGAACCGGGTGTCCGGTTCGGCGACATCGTCTTTCAGCCCGCGCGGATGTCCCCCCGTGAACTGGCCGGCCTCTGCGAATCGCATCGCCGCCGTTTCTATGCGCTCCCATCCGTTGCTCACCGCATGCTCGATTTCAAAGCCAACTGTCGGAGTCCGCACAAAGCCCTCGTCTTTCTTGGCCAGAATCTGCTGCACCAGCGCGAGGTCGTCCGCCGGCAGGGACTGCCGTTCGGCCTTCCGGATGAAACACCATGACGTACACACTTGCCACCGCCGCCCATGAGGCCGCGCTTCGACGCCTGGCCCGCGAGCAGGCCATGCCCGGCTGGGTCCGCCTGGCTTTCGCCTGCGAGCCGGACTGGGTGGCCGGCCACGCGGTGCTCGGTCATCTGGCCCAGACCGTGGTTGCGCTGGACGACGCGGGCGCCGTTGTCGGTTGCGGCGTTCGGGCCGTCCGGAAAGTGTATG
Organism: Lentisphaerota bacterium; assembly: GCA_016873675.1. NCBI lineage: Bacteria > Pseudomonadati > Lentisphaerota > Lentisphaerota bacterium. The sequence goes on from VGWG01000082.1 coordinate 6,939, forward strand.
TCAACGGTCAGATCGCCGATGTGGGGTATCTGTGCGGCTTGCGTTCGCTGCCCCGTGCCCGGCGGTCGCTGGGATTGGCGCACGCCTACCGGTTTCTGCGCCGGATTCACGAAGGCGATCGCCGGGCGCCCGTCTATCTCTCCACGATCATCGAGTCCAATCGCGCGGCCCAAGCGCTCCTCGCCAGCGGCCGGGCATCCCTTCCGGCCTACCTGGATCACGGCCGTTTCATCACCTCGGCCATTCCCCTCGGCCGCCGCCGTGCCGCCGCGCTTTCGCCCGGGGGCGTGGACATTCGCACGGGCGGGGACGTCCCGCTCGCGGCGATTCTTGATTTTCTGCGTGATGAAGGTCCCAAACATCAGTTCTTCCCCGTGCTCGAGCGCGCCGATTTCGGTAACCCGCACTGGCGCGATCTGGACCCGAGGGGGTTCCGTGTCGCGCTCAGCAAAGGAATAATCATCGGCGTCACGGCCGTGTGGGATCAGAGCGCCTTCCGTCAAACCGTCGTGGCCGGGTACGCCCCGGCGCTGCGGGTTGCGCGTCCGCTCCTCAACGCCGCCTCGCGCATCGCCGGCCGCCGGCCGCTGCCTTCTCCCGGACAGCGCCTGAACTATTTTCATGCCGCTTTCACGTGCATACGGAATAACGACCCTGCCATCTTCCGCGCGTTGTTGGAACACCTGCATGCCGAGTTCCGGCGGTCGCCGTATGAGTATTTCGTCATCGGGCTGCACGAACGCGACCCGCTGCGCGCGGCCCTGCGGGACTTTTCATCCTGGGACTATGTCAGCCGCCTGTACCTGGTGTGCTGGGAGGACGGCCGCCCGTTTTGTGACGCCCTCCGCCCGGACCTCATTCCGCACCTCGAAACCGCCACGCTGTGACCATGGAACTTGAACCCCACATTATTGCCCGAACCCGGCTGTCGGACACGGTCCGTGATGCCATGTTTGACTTGCATGCACGGCATTTCGTCAATGTCAGCCGTCCCCAGTTTATGGCCGATCTGGACGAGAAGGACTGGATCATCCTGCTGCTGAAGCGACGGGGCGGCATCGCCGGATTTTCGACCCAGAAACTCTTGCAGCCTGTTGACGCCAGCGGCGCCGCCCGGTTCCTCTTCAGCGGCGATACCAGTGTGGAGCGCGAACACTGGAACACGCCCTTCATCGCCGGCTGCTTCGGGCATCTGATGCTCAAGTTGATGGATCTCTACGGCGAAAACGATCTGTACTGGTTCCTGATCTCCAAAGGTTTCCGTACCTACCGGTTTCTGCCCGTCTTCTTTAACCGGTTCTGGCCGGCGTCTGATCGCGACACGCCACCGGCGATGGCCGCGCTCCTGTCGGCAGTCGCCACATCCCGATTCGGTAACGCCTTTGATCCGGCCAGCGGCCTGATCCGGATTCCGGGTGGCGACCGTCTCGTCCCGGAACTGGCCGAGGTGCCGGGCGCGCGCCGGCGCGATCCCCACGTCGCCTACTTTCTGGCGCGCAACCCGCGGTATGCGCAAGGCGATGAACTGGCCTGTCTGGCGCCCATCCGCCGCGAGAACCTGAACACCTATGCGCGCCGCGTGATTCGCGCGACAACCCCGGTGTGGCAATGCTGAACCCCATCACCCTCTGTATCCGCCAGTGGCTCTGGTTCCTGATCTGCCTGCCCGGCTGGATCGGTTTCCAATTCGCGCTGCGGCAGCCCCGGCGCGCGCAGAATCGTGTTTTGCGCCGCCTGATCCGGCGGAATCGAGACACGGTATTCGGGCGTCGCCACGGCTTCGCGTCCATCCGGTCGCCCTCGGACTTTGCCCGGCAGGTCCCGCTGGCCGAATACGAGGATTTTGCCGATGCCATCGCCGCCGTCGGGCAGGGGGAGCCGTTTGCTCTGGCGGCCGGGAACCCGCTGCTGCTCGAACCGACCAGCGGGTCCACCGGCGCACCCAAGCTCATTCCTGTCACCGCTGCCGTGCGGCGTGAATTCGCGGCGGCCGTGCAGCCCTGGATCGCCTGGCTCTATCTGGCGCACCCGTCTCTGTTCCTCGGCCGCCAGTACTGGGCCGTAAGCCCCAACACGCCGATCCCCGCCGCCGACATCCCAACGGCCGTGCCGGTCGGTTTTGCGGACGACGCCGACTATCTCGGGTTTGCGGGGCGTTGGCTTTCACGCGGCATATTGGCGGTTCCGGGAGCCATACGTCAGGTCGCCGACCCCGAATGGTTCGCCCGACTCACCCTGCTCTTTCTTCTCAAGGAGAAAAATCTTCGGCTGATTTCCGTCTGGCACCCGTCTTTTCTGACGGTTCTTCTCGATTCACTGCCCCGACATCTTCCCGCCATTCTCGCTGCATTGCGCACCGGCAACCTGCCGGGAGACGCGGCGCTCCCGCCAGACCTACACGCCCAACTGGGCCGACAGTTTCAGAAAGATCTCCGAAGATTCGACGAGATTGAGGCGCTGAATCTCCTTTCGCATCCGGAATCGGTCGGCCGTCTCTGGCCGCGCCTCAGGGTCATCAGTTGCTGGGAGGGGCCACGCTCAGAGCCCGCGCTTGGAAAAATCCGCGCGCACTTTCCGCAGTCCGTGATTCAAGGCAAAGGGCTGATGGCAACGGAAGGATGCGTGACGGTCCCGACCGGCTGCGGGCGGCTGCGGCCCTGTGCGATTCGCTCACACTATCTCGAATTCCTGAACGCCGGCACGGGAGAGGTGCATCCGGTCTGGGACTTGCGGCAGGGGTGCGACTATTCCGTGATTCTCACGACCGGCGCCGGGCTCTGGCGTTACCGGCTGCATGACCAGGTTCGCGTATCCGGATGGTGTCACGCGACGCCCTGCCTTGAATTTGTGTGCAAGGACAACGCCGTCTCGGATCTGGTTGGCGAAAAGCTCGACGAGCGTCATGCCGCCGAAGCACTGGCCGTTGCCGAAGCCGACACGGGCGCGCGCCCCGATTTCGCCATGCTGGCCCCGGACGAATCTTCCGCGAGGTGCGCCTGCGGCTATGTGTTGTTGCTGGAATTTCCTGAAACCGCCCCGGATGCGGCGGGCCTGGCGCGGCGCTGGGCGGACGTTGTCGAGGGCGAATTATGCCGCAACTATCATTACAGCCACGCGCGGCGTCTCGGCCAGCTCGGAGCTGTCAGGTCCGTTCTGCTGCGGAACGGGCTTCAGGCTTACCGGCACGCCCGCGAATCCGGCGGCGCCCGCTCTGGAACCCTGAAAATACCGGCCCTCGCGCCTGCCGCCCCCGGTCAGTCCGCTTGGTGGCTGTCCGCATGCCGCACCGAGGTCGCGCAGGAGGTCTTTCATTATCAGATATAACAAAAGTTCCTTATCCGTCTGCTTGCCCGCTTGCAACCCCTTGACGCGACGGGGACGTCGCGTTTTATCTTACGCGCGGCAAGTGTAATGGCGAAACCGGGGACACGTATCTTCCGGCTTGCAGGCCTGTCAAAATGTCTTTATAGTATGTTACATTATGACAAAGTACTTACCACGTGAAATCACCCGCAGGCTGATGCAGGCACGCATACATTTGCCGGTTCTGGTGCTTTCCGGTCTGAGACAGACAGGGAAAAGCACCTTGCTGCTGAGGGAGGCTGCTCTGGCGCAAAACCATGTCTACCGCACGTTGGATGATTTTGCAACGCTGGCCGCAGCGCAGTCCGATCCTGATGCGCTGTTGGAACAGGCGGTCATTCTGGACGAGGTTCAACGGTGCCCTGAGCTTTTGGTTGCGCTCAAGCAAAAGGTGGACGAACAAAGAGAGGCGGGGAAATACATTCTCTCGGGGTCTGCCAATCTCGCTTTGCTGGAAAAGGCCTCCGAGACCTTGGCCGGTCGCGCCATTTATTTTACGCTTCATCCGATGACTCGGCGTGAGCGGAACGGCGTGACGTTGAAGACGCCGTTTCTGGTGAATTTTTTTGAAAAGCTCGCAGTGCCATCTGAACAGGCGCTTCCTGTTTCCGATGAGGAAGTGTTCAGGGGTGGTCTACCGCCCGCCTGCCTAGGCAAGAAGGATGGCGCGGAGGAGTGGTTCCGCAGTTACGTTCAGACGTATGTGGAGCGGGATGTGCGTCAGCTTTCGCAGATTACGGATTTGATTGCCTTCCGCACGTTGGCGCAGTTGGCGGCTTTGCGGACGGGGCAGGTTCTGGTCGTCAGTTCACTGGCACGGGATGCCAAACTCAACGCCGTGACCGCCGGTCGGTACGTGGATTTGCTGGAGGCGTCATTCCTGATTCGGAAACTCCCGCCTTTTCTTAAGAACAGAAGTTCGCGACTGATTAAATCGCCGAAGCTGTATTTCACCGACAGTGGCCTTGCCGCCTGGATGAGCGGCGTGACCACGTTTGAACGCGGACGTGACGACCTATTGCGAGGCGCCCTCTTTGAAACCTATGTGGCACAGAATATCTTTGCGCTGTTGGACGCGCATCTGCCCGATGCGCAGATCAGCTTTTGGCATGAACAGGGGCGTCACGAAGTGGATTTTGTGATTGAATCGAACCGGTCTGTTTTTGCCATTGAAGTCAAGGCGGCCGCCCGATGGAACCATGACGACCTCGCCGGGCTTCGCGCTTTCCTGGAGCGCACGCCTGACTGCAAGGCCGCCTTACTGGTCTACAATGGCCGGGAATCCATGAAACTCGGTGACCGCCTGTTTGCCATCCCGATGGGAACGGCATTGTCCTGACGACCGGGCATCGGGAGCGGAAGATCGCATCCAAGACATCCGTCTTGTCTTGATTATCCAGCAGGAGCAGCCTGCGGCGCGGCGAGACGCCGGTGTCCACCGTGTGCGCTGCGCATAGACGATCAGAGACTATTTCTTCGCAATATAGCGAACCAGTTTACGACTGGCGTTGTGACAGGCAT
>VGWG01000083.1 GCA_016873675.1 Lentisphaerota bacterium
ACGCCGACCCGAAGATCCGGCGAATCTTCGACCAGTGGAAGAACAGTGGCACGGGCGTCTCGCCCGTGGATGGCGGAAAGGCAGGCGGGACGCCTGCCACACTGGATTCGCCGTTGTTCAAGAACCAGGAGCTGAAGGCGCTGATGATCGAGGAGACCCCGTGGCTGCGCGAGGCGCAGGACGAGAGCCAGGCGCGGCGCAATGTCGGCATCCTCTTCGACGCCAACCGGCTCGACACCGAAACGGCGGGCGCGTTCGACAAGCTGGCGAAGATGCAGTTGAGCGACGGTCTGTGGCCGTGGTTCCCGGGGTTCCGGGGCGACCATTACATCACGCTCTACATCACGACCGGATTCGGCCGGATGCGCCACCTCGGCGCCGAGAACGTGGACCTCTCGCTGGCGATCAAGTCACTCGCCGCGCTCGACGCCTGGATGGACGACACCTATCGCTACATCCTCAAGCACGGCAACAAGGGGGTGAACAACCTGAGCCCCCCCATCGCCTTCTACCTCTACGGCCGCAGCTTTTTCCTCAAGGACAAGCCGATCGCCAAGGAGCATCAGGAAGCGCTCACTTACTGGCTCGGCCAGGGGAAGCAATACGGACTGGAACTCCGCTGGCGGCAGCCGCAGGCGCATCTGGCCATCGGGCTGAAACGCTTCGGCGACGCCGAGACCCCGCTGGCGATCCTGAAGTCCATCCGCGAATTCAGCGTCAGCAACGAAGAGATGGGGATGTTCTGGCGTGACACCGAGCTGAGCTGGTCGTGGTTCCGCGCGCCGATCGAAACGCAGGCGCTGATGATCGAGGCGTTTGACGAGGTTCTGGGCGACGCCCAGGCGGTTGAGGACTGCAAGGTGTGGCTGCTCAAGCAAAAGCAGACGCAGGACTGGAAGACGACCAAGGCCACGGCCGATGCGGTTTACGGGCTGCTGCTGCGCGGCAAGAACCTGCTGGCCAGCGACGCGCTGGTCGCGGTCAGCCTGGGCGGCGAGACGATCAAGCCCGAGCAGGTCGAAGCCGGCACCGGGTTCTACCAGCAGAAATTCGTGCGCGGCGAGATCAAGCCCGCCATGGGCAAGATCACCGTCACGAAGACCGATGACGGCGTGAGCTGGGGGAGCGTTCACTGGCAGTATCTCGAAGACATGACGAAGATCACGCCCTACGAAGGGACGCCGCTGAAGGTCAAGAAGACGCTCTACCGCAAGGAAACGACGGCAAAGGGGCCGGTGTTGGAACCGGTCAAAGGGGCGCTGGCGGTCGGCGACGAGCTGGTGTGCCGGATCGAAGTGCGGGTGGATCGCGACATGGAATACGTACACCTCAAGGATCAGCGCGGCAGCGGCACCGAGCCGGTGAACGTGCTGAGTCAGGCCAAGTACCAGGACGGCCTGATGTACTACGAGAGCACCCGTGACACGGCGAGCCACTTCTTCATCCACTACCTGCCCAAGGGCGTGTACGTCTTCGAGTACAGCGTGCGCGTGCAACTCAAGGGCACCTATCAGAGCGGCATCGCCAGCATCCAGTGCATGTACGCCCCCGAATTCAACAGCCACAGCGAGAGCTTCGAGATTGAGGTGAAGTGACCTTAAAATACAAGGAACGTGACCACGCCAAACTGCGCGAGGCGATGATTGCGTGGGTGCGCGAAACTGGAAACAACGTGCTGTTTTGTTCTGAAATGACCTATCTGGTTGATCGTATGGACGAACGGCTGATCGATCCATTGCCGGAAGATGTGAACCCCTTAACCGAAGAAACTTGAGCGAGAGAGAAACACGTATGGGCAAATCAGTGTCTTTTTTTGTGGCGGGTGTGACGACCGGTCTGCTGGTCGCTTGTTTGTTCGGCGCTTTTGTCATTCGTCCGAGAAAGGCGGGAGACGCATCTGCTGGCCCGGGAGGGCGCGGGATTGTGTTGAAGCTTGCCCATGGATTGGACGAGACCCATCCCGTCCACAAGGCCATGGAGGTCATGAGCAAGCGCCTTGAGGAGCTTTCAGGGGGCAAAGCCTCGATCGACATCTACTCCGGCGGCGTGCTCGGCAGCGAGGTCGATTGTCTCGAGCAAGTGCAGAAGGGAGAGCTCGCGATGACCAAAGTCTCGACGGCCGCGCTGGAGGCTTTTTTGCCGGAAATGAAGGTCTTCAGCGTTCCCTTCGCGTTTCGCGATGCGGACCATTTCTGGAACACGCTGCACAGCCCGATCGGCACGCGCATGCTCGGCTTGGGCGTCGAGCGCCAGTTCCGGGGCCTCTGCTATTACGACTCGGGCGACCGAAATTTCTACACGACTAAAAAGCCCATCCGCTCGGTTGCCGACGTAAGCGGCATGAAGGTGCGCGTGATGAACAGCCGCACGGCGATGGACATGGTCAAGGCCATGGGCGGCAGCCCGTGTCCGATCAGTTGGGGCGAACTCTACACGGCCTTGGCGCAGGGCACGGTGGACGCAGCCGAAAACAATCCCCCGTCTTTCATCACCAGCCGCCACTACGAGGTGTGCAAGTACTTCATCCTCTCCGGCCACCAGCGTATCCCGGACATGGTGATCATCAGCACCAAGGTATGGGACCAGCTTCCGCTCGACATCAGAACCGCGCTCCAGCAGGCGGCGGACGAGTCTGCGGTCTTCCAGCGCCAACTCTGGAAAGAAACGACCGACGCCTGCATGCTGACGGCGAAGCAGAATGGCGTCGAGATCATCACGCCGGATCTGGAGAGTTTCCGCAAGGCCTGCGCGCCGATCACGGAGGGCAAGGATTATCTGGTGATCCAAAAAGTGCTCTCCGAGATTCGGGAGGTGAAGTGATGGGTGCGTGGCAAAGTTTTCGGACAGGGCTCATACGGGCTCTGGAGAAGCTGGTGATCGTGATGGTGGCCGTGTTGACGCTGACGGTGCTCTGGGGCGTGTTTTCCCGCTTCGTGTTGGGAAAACAGGCCGCCTACACGGATGAGCTGGCCCGTGTGCTGTTGGTCTGGATTTCAATGATTGGCGCCGCGCTGGCTTTCGGCGAGAACGCGCATCTCGGGGTGGACTATTTCGTGAACAAGTTGCATCCCGAGGCACGCAAGACCCTCAGCATGATCGTGCAACTGGTCATCATGGTGCTGGCGATTCTCGTCTTTATCGTTGGCGGCTGGGGCCTGGCCATGGGCCAGCTGGGGCAGCAGTTGCCAACGATGCCGTGGATGTCGCGCGGCATGGTCTACGTTGCGATCCCGATCAGCGGCGTGTTCATGCTGTTGTTCGCGATTGAAAACCTGATTGAGATCGTCAAAACGCCCGCCGACCAGATCGGTGCGCAAACCCAAGCGGAAGGCTAATCCCATGCTCGGCATTATACTGGTGTTGGCGCTTTCTTTTTTTGTGCTGTTGCTGATGAACGCGCCTGTCGCCGTCGCGATCGCGTGCTCCTCGCTTCTGGCGATTCTTGCCAACGGCGGCGACCCGGGCTACACGGTGGCTCAGCGCATGGCGAACGGGGTGGATAGTTTTCCGCTGTTGGCAATTCCGTTTTTCGTATTCTCCGGCTACCTCATGGGGCGCGGCGGGCTGGCGCGGCGACTGATCGATTTGGCGGCCTTATTTGTGGGGCGATTGCCGGGCGGACTCGGGTATGTCAACACGCTGACGTGCATGCTCTTTGGCTCGATTTCCGGGTCAGCGGCGGCGGCCGTCTCGTCAATCGGCGGCTTCATGATCCCCGAGATGAATAGGAAAGGCTACAACCGCGAGTTCAACGTGGCGGTGACGGCGACAGCCGCGACGACCGGCCTGCTGATTCCGCCCTCCAACGCCATGATCGTGTATTCGGTGGCGGCCGGTTCGGTTTCGATTGCGGCGATGTTCATGGCCGGCATTCTGCCGGGCATTCTGGTGGGTCTTTGCCTCATGGTGGCCTCGGGCATTATCTCGGTTCGCAACGGGTACGGCAGAGCGACCGCAGGCGCGGGTGCCGGGGCGCGCGTCCATCCGTTGCGGGTCTGCTGGCGCGCCCTGCCCAGCCTGCTGCTGGTGATCATCATTATCGGCGGCATTCTCAAAGGGGTATTCACGGCGACGGAGGCGGCGGCAATTTCCGTGGCCTACGCCTTTCTGCTGTCCGTGGTTTTCTACCGCGAGATCCCGTGGAAGGATCTTCCGGGAATTTGTCTAAAGACCGGCATGACGACGGCTGTGGTCATGCTCTTGATCGGGGCGTCGAGTTCCATGTCGTGGATCATGACGATGGCCAACATCCCGCAGACGGTGTCCGCCGGGCTGATGGGGCTTTCCGAGAACCCGTACATGATTCTGCTGACGATCAACGCCATGTTGCTGGTGGTCGGGATGTTCATGGACATGACGCCCGCGCTCCTGATCTTCACGCCGATCTTGCTGCCCGTGGTGCGCCAGATGGGGCTGTCGGACATCCATTTCGGCATCATCATCATCGCGAACCTCTGCATCGGACTGTGCACGCCGCCGGTGGGAACCTGTCTGTTTATCGGTTGCGGCGTCGGCAAAACGACCCTTGCGAAGGTGACGGTGAAGGCGCTGCCGTTCTTCCTCGCGATGATCGCGGCGCTGATGCTGATCACCTACGTGCCGTGGATTTCGCTGGCGATTCCCCGGATGTGCGGCCTGCTGAAGTAGCGCGCGGACTTGTCTACGGATGGCTTCCCAATCCTTACAGCCTGACGGTCTTCTTTAGGCTGACCCCTCGCGATGGGGCAGATGTGTCTCTTCACGTGAACACGGGAACCGGTTACTTGACATTCACCCCCGTCTCTGGCACATTCCACACCATGAATGGGAGGCTCCAGAGGGGGCCCTGCCTGCTTTCGGCCGGTGTGGGCCGGGGCCGACCGGAACCAGCCGAAAAGCGATTTCTTATCAATCACTGACCTTCTCCCCGCCGCCCAAACCAACGTGCCTACGGAAAACACCAACAGCATTTTCAACACCGGACCGGCATCGCGCGGAACGCTGTTGCGCTTCCTACTCGCGTTTGTCTGGAAATATCGCCAGGGCAGTGCGCGCGTGCTGTGCCTGCAGCTTTGCCTCCTGGCCATGGGCCTTCTCGGGCTCAGCCTGATGGGCACAGGCGTAGACTACATACGGTTCACGGCCGCGAGACAGAAATTCAGATTAGTGGCAGAGGAGAGAGGAAAGACTCCTCCCGACAGTGCGCGACAAACGCAAGAGGGCCGGAAGGGACGGGATGGACAAGAAGAACGTGATTGGCCTGCCGATTCCTCAAGTCCCTCAGGTCTTTCCGCTTCGCCAGCCTCCCCAAAGCCTCCCCACTGGCCTTTCGGCGTCCAACCGCCGCGAGACGCCGAGCCCATGCGCGTGCTGCTTGTGCTGGCCTGCGGCATCCTCGTGTTTGCGATGCTGCGGGGCGGACTCAATTTTCTATACACGGTAGAGGCCAACAAACTGGTGCAACAGCAGATCGTCGTGGACCTACGGGCTCAAGTCTACGACAAAATGCAGCGCCTCAGCTTTCGGTTCTTTGACGCCAACGCCAGCGCCTCGATCATCAACCGCGTCCTCGGGGATGTGCAAGCGGTCCGCCTGTTTGTGGACGGCGTGGCGCTGCCGTGCGTGGTGCTGGTGCTGTCGCTGCTGGTCTACCTGGTCTACATGCTGCAGATTCATGTCGGCCTGACACTGGCCTGTCTGGGCACCACACCGCTGCTCTGGTATGCCATGTGCCGATTCTCGAAGTTGCAGCAGCCGCGCTACCGGCGCGTGCGCGACTTGGCGGACCGGGTGGTGCTGGTGCTGGACGAATATTTACACGGTGCGGCAATCGTGAAAGGCTTTGGCCTTGAAGCGAAGGAGATCGCCAAATTTTCCGTTGCGAACCGCGCCGTGCGCGACGAACAGCTCAGCATTTTTGTGACTCAGTGCTGGTTTCATCCGCTGATCGGCTTTCTTTCACAGATCAACATGGCCGTGCTGCTTGTTTACGGCGGTTGGTTGGTGATCGGTTACGAACGCGCGCCCGACGCTGCGGCCGCCATGCAGACCGGTATATCCATCGGTCAGTTGCTGGTATTTTTCGGGTTGCAGCAGCAGTTCTCGGGACAGGTAGCGAACATCGGCAACATTGCCAACAGCATTCAGCAAAGCCTGATTGCCGCCCGGCGCGTGCACGAGGTCCTCACGGCGCCACTGGACATCCAGAGCCATCCAGACGCGCGGCGCTTGCCGCAACCGCGCGGTGCCGTGACGTTCGAAAACGTGGTCTTTGGCTACGACCCTCAAGAACCGGTGCTCCGCGACATCACGCTCGATGTGCTACCCGGTGAATGCATCGCCGTTCTTGGCGCCACCGGGTCAGGTAAAAGCGCGCTGATGAGTCTCATCCCGCGCTTCTATGATCCGCTTTCCGGACGCGTGCTGGTGGACGGCGTGGATGTGCGCGACCTCGACCTGGACGATCTGCGCCGCAGCATCGGCATTGTGTTTCAGGAAAGCTTTCTGTTCAGCACCACGATTGCAGCCAATATCGCCTTTGGCCGGCCGGATGCCAGCCGTGCGCAGATCGAACGGGCCGCCCGCGTCGCGGCGGCGCACGACTTCATCCAGCAGTTGCCACAGGGGTACGATACCATCCTCCACGAGGGCGGCGCCAACCTCTCCGGCGGCCAGCGTCAGCGCATCGCCATCGCGCGCGCCATCCTGCGCGAGCCCGCCATCCTGCTGCTGGACGACCCCACGGCCGCCATTGACGCCCACACGGAACGCGATATTCTGCTGGCCATGGAAGGCGCCATGCAAGGGCGCACAACCTTTGTCGTGGCGCACCGCCTCAGCACGCTGCACCGCGCCAACCGTGTGCTTGTCCTGGAGCATGGCCGTATCGCGGAGCTTGGCACGCATGCCGAGCTGATGGAGCGCGATGGCTTGTACCGCGAAGTGGTGGCCATTCAAATTAGCGACCTGTCGGGGGGCGCCGCATGAGCACGCCCCGCAAAATCCGCCAGGACCGGTCGGCGCTGACCGTGGTTCAGCACAAACAACGCGAGTCGGAACGTCGGCCTCTTGATTTCGACCTCATCCGGCGTTTGTTCCGGTTCTCCGAGCCATACCGTAAAACCCGCACGCTATTATTGGTGCTGGTGTTGACCCGCACCGTGCAACTACCGCTTCTGGCGTGGGCCATTGGCGCCGTGCTGAGCGGTCCGGTCAGCCGACTCGACCTGCGCGGCATTATCCTCGGCACGCTCGGCTATCTGCTGCTGGCGATCATGACCCAGGGTACCTTCATTTTTCGCTCCTTGTTTGCCCTGCGCATGGGCGAACACGTTTTGCACGATTTGCGGCGCGACATGTTCGGGCATCTCCAGCGGCAACCGATCCAGTTCTTTGTGGACACCCCCATCGGCCGCATGATCAGCCGCTTCACCAATGATGCGGAAGGCGTCCGCGCAGGCGTGCAGGATGTGCTTTTTGTCACGCTGGTCCAGACCGGCCAGATGCTGATCGCTGCGGCGGTGATGTGCTATTACGATTGGGCGCTTTTTATGATGCTGCTGGCGCTGGGGCCTTTCTTGTTCGGCATGAATTACTACTTCCGCCGCCGCCTGAGCCGTATTCACCGCACGCTGCAGGAGAGCTTCAGCCGCGTGACCGCCACGCTCGCGGAATCGGTCAGCGGCATCCGCGTCACACAGGGATTCTCGCGTGAACGCCGGAACGCCGACCTGTTCAGCGAACTGGTCGCCGATCATGCCACCTTCAACCAGGACCTGGCCCGCGCCTCGGGTGTCTTCCTGCCGCTACTGGAGATCAACAACCAGCTTTTTCTTGCGGGGCTGCTGCTCGTTGGCGGCTGGCGCGTGCTGCACGGCAGCACAGGCGTGGAAAACCTCTACCAGTTTGTAATGATGAGCGGGGCTTTCTTCCAGCCCATGGTCAGCATCGGCAACATATACAACCAGGCGCTGGCATCCATGGCCGGCGCCGAGCGTGTGTTTCAATTCCTCGACACGCCGCCCGCATGGCAGGATCGGCCTGAAGCGCGGCCGCACACGCTGCAGGGGCGTGTCGAGTTCCGTCATGTGCATTTTGCCTACCGGCCTGAGACGCCGGTGCTGCATGACATTTCTTTTACGGCCGAGCCAGGCCAAACTATTGCGCTGATCGGCCATTCCGGCAGTGGCAAGACCACCATCGCCAATCTGATCGCCAAATTCTACCTTCCAACCCGGGGCGAATTGCTGCTCGACGGCCAGGAGATCCGCCTGGTCCAATCCGACTCGCTGCACCAGCAGATCAGCATGGTGCTGCAGCAAAACTTCCTGTTCTCAGGCACAGTTATTGAAAACATCCGCCTGGGACGCCCCGCTGCCACGGACCATGACGTGCGTGAGGCGCTACAACGGCTCGACTGTTTTGATGCGCTGGATTCACTGCCTGAAGGCCTGCAAACTGTGGTCGGCGAGCGTGGTGCCGGAATCAGTCTGGGACAGCGGCAAGTGATCTGTTTTGCGCGAGCCATGCTGGCCAACCCGCGTATCCTGATTCTCGACGAGGCCACCAGTTCTATTGACACCATCACCGAACTGCGCATCCAGCATGCGCTGGAGGTTCTGCTGGCGGGACGCACCAGCTTTGTGGTGGCCCATCGTCTCAGCACCATCAGGCATGCAGACCTGCTGCTGGTGCTTGACCGCGGACGCATTATCGAACGCGGCACACACACCGAACTGCTGGCAGTCGGCGGCGCTTATGCCAGCCTCTACAGACAATTCGTACGCGCGGGCCAAATCCGCGAATAAGCAGACACCGTATGGCTCCCTTCCGCCACTTCTGAGAATGACTGTCGCGGGTTTTTACGAGGCGCGTCGCCCGACCCACGCCTGGATCCCCGCAAGGGTGTCGGCCCAGCGCGCGGGCGTGGTGCGAATGTCGAGGAAGCGGTCGTACAGCTCGAAGAAGATGCTCCAGTAGGTTTCGATCAGCAGCATCCGCTCCTGGAACTTGCCGGCGGGGTCGATCTGCTCGCCCTTCGGCAGCTTCAAGCCGCGGATGCCGAAGTCGGCGTCAACCGTGGCCGACCATATCCGATCCCCTTCAGCAAGGACAAGCTTGGCCCGCTTGAGCTTTTTGCCGCAGTAGAGCGCCGTCCCCGCCTCACGGCTGTTGAGCGGCGTCCCCTTGCGCAAAACCGCCTCGTGCGCCCCTTCGCCTTCGCGAAAGAACGTGAGCGGCCCCTCGAGCATCAGCCCGATCTGCTGGCCGCCGGACCGGCGAAGGATGCCGCCCTCGCTCTCCCAGAAATACCAGAGCCACGTCAGGAAATCCATCCCCAGGGTGGGTTCGGGCGCAGGCTCGGCCGCCGGGTCGGGCGAAAAATTGACCGGTGAGAGGTCGTTGGCGTTGATGCGTTTGCGCTTCAACGCGGCGGTGTCGGCGGTGAGCAGGATAGGCATGACACCGGTCGTCTCGCGGAAATAGGGCGAGAGCAGGTCGATCTGTTTGTCGGACATTGCGGCGGCGAGCAGCAGATCCTGCCGGAAGTCCACCACCACCGGGAGCCCCGAAAGCGTCGGCGGCATGGTCGGCAAGAGCTGCTCCTGGACACGCTGGCGGATTTCGGCACGCACGGCCCGGGGCAGCACGTTCGTCTCGCGGGCGCGAAGTTCGATCTCCTCCTCCAGCCGGCAGTGCGCCCGCAGGAGCGACTCGGGGATTTTTCGCTCGGCCCGCATGTAGGTGACATGGAGATACCCGCCCATGACACACGTCTCTTCGGTCAGGATTCGGTCGAGCAAATGACGCCCGCCGACCCAGCCGAAGATCGGCTCGGAGGAGAGCGTCTCGATCGGCGGCGCGGCGTGGCGCGCAAACGCCTCGATATCAGCCGGCCCAAATTCCCGCGCAAGCGCGAACAACCGGAAACTCACACTGCCGCTGTCAAACGCCATGTCAGTGCATCTCCACGTCCACGCTGCCGATGCCGGAGCGGAGGTAGCTGAAACAGACGTCGGGATGGTCGGCGAGCAGCGACATCGGCACGCTGCTGTCGGGGATCCGCTTGCCGATCATCAGCGCCGTGAGGCGGATGCCGAAGGGGTTATCGTGGTGGCCGGGATGCCAGATCGAGACCCGTTCGGCCTTCCACGTCTCGACCGGACCGACCGTCGCCGCCCGCGTCGGCACGAGCGAGACGTTGCCGCCCCCCGAGGTCCGGGCGTTCTGGATGATCGTCACCGGATGCAGGTCCACCAGCCGGGTCTGCAAGGCGCGGAACTCCGCCGGGGTCGGCGGCGCATCCTTGTACTTCCCGGCGCGCTGGGGCGGATCATTGAACGCCCAGTGCTTGATCTCGCCCTGCCCGCCCTGCATCAGCACGCAGCGCGCCTGGTCGTAGCTGGCGCGATAGGCCCGGAGGTCGCCGGTCGGGAAGTGCAGGTTCGCCGCGGGCATGCGCAGCGCCTTGGCGATCCGCCCGAAGCAGAGGTCGTGATCGCATTTCGCGAAGGAGAGCGGATGGGTCGGCGGCACGGTCGCGCCATCCTGGACCCACTCGTCCATCCCCCAGAAATGGGCGTGCTTCAGGTTCAGCCCGAGCGCGTTGACCATCTGCGCCACGATCGGGAGCTGCTCGGTCGGCCCGATCGGGCCGCAAATGCCGGCCGGACTGTCAGCGGTCGCCTGCCGCCACGCCGTGATGTATTCCAGCGCCTCGGCGGCGTAGAACTCCTGCGGCGTGTCGTAGATCCGCACGGTGAATCCCGGCCGCGAAAGCTGCGCCAGGTCCCGCGCCTTGAGCGCGGCGGCATCGCGCAGAAGCTCCGCGTCGAGCGTCGTGTAGTCCCACCATCCCGGTGCCAGTTTACTGATTGGGCGCGCCATAGACCTTCTCCTTCAACAGGGTTTTGAGTGGATCATCCTCCGGCCCGCAGAAACCCAGATGGCTGTGCCGGAACCAGCCCTCCGCAAACTCGAAATGCTTTGAACGGCCGCCGACCCGGCGGCAGGTCTCCTTCATTTCGCTCAGATAGGAGTCCATCCCCTGGCTGATGTCGAGCCACTCTTTCTGGCTGCGATGACAGGCGAGCATGGCCCACTTCGTCTCCATCACGGACGTCACGTCCACGTAGCAATCGGGGATGACCGGCCGCCGCAGGGGGTCGGTCAGGCCATACGGGAGCGCATGATAGACCGTGACCGGCGCCTGGTAGGGCGGCACGGGCGGCACGGTCAGATGGTTCGTCATGCCGCGGGTGAAGGCGGCGGAGACCGTGAGGCGGCAGGTGTTGCCGTGGTCCTCCATGTACTCGTTGGGCGACTGGGTGAGCACGATATCGGGCCGGATGGCGCGCAGCCCCGCGCTGACCCGCGCCAGCGACGGCTGATCGTAGAAGATCGCCAGATCGTCAAACAGCGGCTCGTGGTGGACGGCGCCGATGAGCGCCGCCGCCTCGCGGGCCTCCTGGAGGCGGATGCGGCTGATCGCCTCGCGGCTCAGGCGGTTGGTGCCGCAGCACCCGTTGGCCAGCGTCCAGACGTGGAGCTCCGCGCCGGCGGCGCCCAGCAGCATCAAGGTGCCGCTCATCATCAGTTCGATGTCATCCGGGTGCGCCGCGACGGCCAATACGATGGGTTTAGTCATGGGATCCTCAGGGCGCAATCAATTCAAGGGATTTCAATGCGGGGAAGTGTACCGGTTCAGCGCCCAAGAGGCAAGCGTCTGATGATGCAGGTCGGTGGTCGGCTAGCGACAGGGGTGTGTGAGTGGGTAGTGACGGGACAACACATGCCGTTGGTGCGCTGTCAGCGGACGATCCGCCGGTCCT
>VGWG01000084.1 GCA_016873675.1 Lentisphaerota bacterium
CGCTGATGACGACCGGCCAAATCTCATCGCTCATTCCCGAACGATGGGTGCGCCAGGCATCAACTCTTCCCGCTGGTTGACCCGGTCCTCGCCGCCCGGCAGACATGCGGTTGGTGAGACGCTTACTGATGAAGCGCAACATGAAGGCGATCGAAGCCCTCCATGCCGAACCTGCGACTCAAGTGGTTCTGTCGGACGAAAACTCCCTGTGGGGAGCCGATGTGTACATTGAGGTAACCCAAGACATTCCAAACGCGACGATGGCAACTATCTCCGGCACCTTTTATTCCAAAGTCTATGAGGGGCCCTATCGGAACGTGCGGAAATGGATCGAGGACATGAAGGCCTTCGTGAGCGCCAAGGGGAAGAACATGAAGAAGATGTATTTCTTCTACACAACATGCCCGAAGTGCGCGAAGAAATACGGGAAGAACTACGTGGCGATTCTGGCTCACATATAGGAGCCTCTTGCAAAACCCTGTTTTGTAAGAGGAGTGTTCAGGTGTCAGGTTTCGGGTGTCAGGAAGAAACGCCTGCAACCACATGGCATTGCGTCTTCCTGAAACCTGAACACTGAAACCTGAAACCCGCGCTTGCAGGGGTTCTGCAAGCGCCTCATAGGATTGGCCATTGCCAATCACAATCTGAACCCTGAACCCTATCGCTTGTTCTTTTCCGAGGCGGCGGTGTTGTCGAGTTGCTCCTGGCAATAGCGGCGGATGAACCGGGAGTGCGGATCGGACGGCAGCGCCCGCTCACAGGCGTTTGCCGCCGCCAGCGCCTCCTCATGCCGGCCGAGCGCCATCGCGGTGAGGGCGATCATCCCCTGGGCGTTGGGCTCGCGCGGATTGACCGCCGCAGCCTGCCGGGCCGTGACGAGCGCGGCGCCCGGCTGCTTGACGCCGTTCTGGCACGCGGCGAGGATGAGCAGGCCCGCGTAATCGTTGGGCGCGAGGGCCAGCCCCTCGCGCGCCAGGCGGACGCCTGCGGCGCAATCGCCCCGCGCCCGCGCCTGCTCCGCCTGGTTGAACAGCCGGATCGCCGGCGCGATCGCCCGCAGCGCCGCCGTCCGCTCGCGGAACCGGGCCTCGTTGGACGGCCGCCCGACGGCCGGAATCGTGGCCGCCTGACGCCGGGCCGACTCCAGCCGCTCAGCGCTCATCGGGTGCGACGAGAAAAGCCGCTCGACCAGCAGCGGATTGCGCTCGCCGAGGCGGGTCAGCAGGGTCATCAGCCCCACCATGCCCTGAGGATCGTACCCGGCCGCAACCAGATAGTTCATGCCGATCGCGTCGGCCTCCCGCTCCTGATCGCGGCTGTATCGGGCCAGACCGGCGCCGCCGAGGAGTTGTCCGCCCGTCATCACCAGATCGGTGTACGCCGATTTCCCGGCCTGCAGCGCAGCCCCGCCCAGGCCGAGCGCGGTCGAGAACAGGGTGCTTCGCGTGATCGCCCGGGCCGTGTGGCGGGCATTGACGTGCGCCAGCTCATGGCTAAGCAGCGCCGCCAGTTCGGCTTCGTTGCGCAGTTCGATCAGGAGTCCGCGCGTGATGGCGATCGTCCCGCCCGGGAATGCATAGGCGTTGGCATAGACCGCGTTGACCACGCGGAATGAATAGGGCATCTGCGGCCGGTGGCAGTGCTGCACGAGCGTGCGCCCCACGTCGGACACGTAGGCGTTCAGCGCCGCATCCTGCACCGCGCCATAGTCGGACGAGAGCTGCCCCGGCGATGCCTGTCGGTCGATGGCGATCTCCTCGGAAGGCGAGACCAGCATCAATTCCGACCGCCCGGTCACCGGATTGGTCGCGCATCCCGCGGCCGCCGCCAGGAGCGCGGCGACACCCATCACGTGCACAATCAATCGCAGGCGTTTCATTTCGGGCCCTCCGGAATGGATTCGGCGGCGGGATACAGGGGGGCAGCCAGGCGGTCGCCGACGCGGAGCGGATGGCCGCACAGCAGCGCCTTGCCGCTCATCCGGCGGGCGCCTTCTGGCTGAGCCTCCAGCAGCCGCAGTCCGCCATGGCCGGTCAGCACCACAGGACCCTCGCCCGACACGTCGCACACCGTGCCGGGCGCCAATCCTGCGGGTGCGACCCAGTCCGGCAGCGCCTCGGAGCGAAGCAGCTTGAGCCGCATCAGCGTCCCGCCCTTCAGTGTGAGTGGCAGCCAGGTGAAGCAGCCCGGCCACGGATTGAAGGCCCGGACGCGGAGGGCGAGTTCCGTCGCCGTGCGTGTCCAGTCCATCGCCCCATCCTGCTTGCTCAGCTTGGGGGCGAACGTTGCGAGGGAGGCGTCTTGCGGCGTGCGCGTCAACTGCCCCGTCTCAGCGAGGCGCACCACCCGGAGCAGCGCCACCGCGCCGAGGAGCGCCAGCCGTTCGAGCAGCGACTGGGCGGTGTCGTCGCGCAGGATCGGTTCGGCGGACTGCATCAGCAGGTCGCCGCTGTCCATCCCTTCGTCCATCATCATGGCGGTGACGCCGGTGACCGTTTCGCCGGCCGCGATGGCGCGCTGGACCGGCGCGGCGCCGCGGTAGCGCGGCAGCAGCGACAGGTGGATGTTGATGCATCCCAGCGGCGGGAGCGCCAGGATCGTCTTCCCCAGAAACTGCCCGTAAGCCACCACGACGATCAGGTCGGGCGCCCAGGCGCGAAGCTGCTCGATCGCCTCCGGCCGGTTGACCTTCTCGGGCGAGATCACCGTCAACGCGTTCACATGCGCCTTGGCCTTGCACGGACACGGCATGAAATGCTGGCGCCGTCCGCACGGGCGGTCGGGCTGCGTCACCACGCCCACCACCTCGGCGGCCCGCATGTAGACGAGGGCGTCGAGCATCACCGCCGACGTTTCGGCCGAACCCATGAACACAATGCGCATCCCCACTATCCTTTTGCTTGAGCCGCGCGGAGCGGAAACGGTCTAAAAAAACGGCTCCACGCGCAAGCCGCAGCGGCGTTTACTATAGCGTGTTGGCCGGGTCATCGGCAATCCGCAAAATACCCCGAGTCTGGTCTTGCAAGCGATGGGATACAGGCGGTACAATCGTTGAATCACGTTTCAAGAAGCGGGAAAGCGGGAAGGTTATGTTCAAACACCACGTTGTCATTGGGATGGTCGCCGTTCTGGCTGGTTGCGGGAAGCCGGCGCTTCAGCCGGAGCCTGCGGCTCGGAAACCGGAGCCCGCGGAGACCGTCAGCGCGGTTGCAGAAACGAACGCGCGGCCGGTTCCAGCAGTCTCCAGCACCCAGGCAACGGCCCCAGTCGAGCCTGCGGCGACCCCCGAGTCGGTTTCGGCGCCCGTCGAGGCGAAGGACTTTGAGGGTCGAATGGCGGAATTGGTCGCCTTCATGAACGACACGAATTTTGGCGAGGCGATCCGACTGGGCCGGGAGATGCAGAGCGCGTTTCAGGAACCGGAGCAATATAACCGGGTGGCCGAGACACTGCGCCGCCTGACCGAATACAGGCGGGCCGCCCCTCCATTGGTGATCGCGACCAAGAACCTCGCCGCGGCTGATCCCCGGGCGGCAAAGGCGGCTCTGAACGAGTTGGAAGAGGCGGAGGATCTGGGTCTTATTTTCCTCCGGCACGCCTTGCGCACACAGGCGGCGGAGATTGCCTTGCCGGCTGGCGCGCTGCTGCTCGATCTGAACGATACCGAGTCGATTCCCCTATTCATGCGCCACATGCAGGCGAATCCCGATTCACCGATCGGCCGCGCGTCGGTCCGGGCGCTTGTGATCATGGTTAAAAGCCTGCCGCCCGATGTGGTGCTGGCCTGCTTCGATAGCGTGCGGAGCGACACCGCCTTTGGCGCGACGCCGGCGTTCGACATTCTGGATGCCGTTTTTCAGCGCCTGTGTGAACGAGATGAAGCCCGGTTCAACGAGCGGGTGAACAGCGCGGAAGGAATCGATGTGCTCCGGGCGTATCTCCAGGCGGCCTTGTTCTCCACGAATGCAGCGGTGCGGGCGTGGGCGTGCACCCGTTCACCCGAGTTTCTCCCCCTTTTCAACGGTTTTCGAGCGACCTATTACGCGGATACGATCTTCGGCGAGCCTCTCCTCGACCGCAACGAGACACAGCCTCAGGTGGAGATCGGCAACCGGGCGTTCCCTGTGCCTGGAGGGGGCGTGAACGCCCTATCCGTCCGCTGGAGCGGCGATCTGCAGGTGCGGCAGGCCGGTGAATACGCATTCACGCTGCAGTGCGGGCCTTCCGCCCATCAAACGACCCGGCTGTGGATCAACGGCGAGAACGTGTCAACCCGTGACGGCTGGAACACTGTCAATTGGCAGCCGCAGACGTTCAAGAAGGCGCTCTCGAACGGATGGCACGCCGTCCGGATTGAATACACCAAGGCCAACAATGCGCCGGACGGGTCCATCCGGTTCACTTGGGCCGGGCCTTCCGCCGTCATGCGGTCGCGGCCGTGGCCGGAGGAGATCGATGCCATCGCGCGCGCCATGTCGGATCTCAACTCGACCCACTCATCCGCCGTGCGCGCGGCTCGGGAGCGGCTGGGATCGGCGTCGGACGTCGGCAAGGTGTTCCTGTACGATGGGTTTAAAAACGCATCCGGCGACGGTGCCAGGCGCGTCCTTGATCTGCTCACCGGCCTGTACGACGCGGACGTGGCGTCGGTTCTTCTGGCGCGACTGAAGACGGAAAAAGACGCGGCGATGCGTGACGGGCTCACGGACGCGCTCTGTGATCTGGCAGGGGTGATCACGCCGGACGCTTTCCCGGAGGTGTACCGCGCGGCGCTGGAGCCGGATGCGGGGGCCATGAATCCGTATGTCTCCATCTTGTGCGCGGCGCTGATGGCGCGTCAGGGCGACGCGGCGGCGTTCAATGCGCTGGTCACTGACGCTCAGGGCCATCAGGCGCTGACCCGCCACGTGCAGGCCGCGCTGGCCTCCCCGTCCGACGAGGTCGTCCGCCTGGCGTTGGTGCGTGGGGCCCCGATAGCCCCGGTCATGCAGGGGATTCTGGGCCGGTATTATGCCGGGCAGGCGTTCTTCAACCCCGTCTTCGAAACCGTCGATCCGCAGGTCAGCGTGAACAATCGGGAGTTCCGGTTCCCGGACAAGCGGCAGGACGACATCTCGGTCCGCTGGACCGGATTCCTCAACATCTCCGTGCCGGGGTCCTACATGTTTATCGTGAACGCGCACAGCGGGGCAAACGTGTGGGTGGCGGATCAGCTTGTGGCGCAAAGCGCGGGGGGGGCAGAGAACCGAAAGGATACGGTCAAGCTGGCCAAAGGCTGGCACAAGCTGCGGGTGGATTTCTGGCAGGGCAGCGGCAACAG
The DNA here is from genome assembly GCA_016873675.1 of Lentisphaerota bacterium. NCBI lineage: Bacteria > Pseudomonadati > Lentisphaerota > Lentisphaerota bacterium. The sequence continues at coordinate 5,321 of VGWG01000084.1, forward strand.
TCAGGTGCAGCTCTCGTGGAAGCCGCCGAGCGGCCCTCGTGAAGTGATTCCGGCGACCGTGCTGAAGGCCCCGCCTGTGGCCTCCATCCTCGCGCAGATCGAGAAGACCGTGGCCAGCCTCCCCGCCGCCAATCCGGAGGCGCTGGCCGCCGCTGGCGCCCTGCTGAGGACTTACGGCGACGTGTCGGGATTCTACCTCGACCGCGCCCTGCGGCGGGCGCATCCGGCGTCCATCGCGCCCTTTGTGACGGCGCGTGTTGAGGCGAGGGATCTCTCCCTGGCCGGGACGATCCGCGAGCTGCGGAAGGCCGCATCGCCCCTGGCGATCGCGATCGACGCCTGTCTCGCCGATCTGGCTGCGAAAGGCGCCCCGAGCCAGGCACCCTGGTTTTATGCCGTCATGAAGGCCGACACGGATATGGCCTTCCCGATTTGCGAGCCGTTTCTCTCCAAGGTCATGCAGGAGACCTGCAAGCATAACGTTAGTGCGTTCAATGCGCTCGTGGGGGACCCGCAGGGGAACGCAATACTCAAGGCCTATATCAATAAATTACCCAAGCCGGAGACCAAGCCGGAGACCAAGCCGGATCAGCCCAAGCTGAATTCCAAGCCGGATCAGCCCAAGCTGAATTCCAAGCCGGATACCAAGCCGAATGCGAATCCGAATCGGAATCCGAATCGGAAGCCCAAGTGACCGACGATCCCGTAAGGGGAACAGGACTGATCCATGATCGCCTTTGTTCGCGGCATTCTGTTTGAGAAAAAACCCATGACGGCCTGGCTCGATGTCCAGGGCGTGGGCTACGAGGTGATGATCACGCTGGGCACCTATGACCGATTGCCCGCCGTGGGGGAGCCCTGCATCCTGCATACCTGCCACATCATCCGCGAGGATGCGCATCTGCTGTTCGGGTTCCATGACCGTGACGAAAAAGCTACCTTCGAGTTGCTGATCACCGTCAACGGCGTCGGACCCAAGGTGGCGCTGGCGATCCTCAACGGCCTGCCCGTCGCCGACCTCCGGGCCGCGATCGCCGAAGGCAATGTCAAGCGGCTGAGCACCGTCCATGGCGTCGGCAAGAAGACCGCCGAGCGGCTGGTTGTTGAACTGCGCGACAAGATCGATCCCGCCGAAGCCTTTGCCGCGCAGATCCTGGCGCACCCCGGCGGCGATTCCGCCGTCTTGCGCGACACGGTGCTGGCGCTCACCCAGCTCGGCTTCTCGCACGATCAGGCCCGCAAGAAGGTCCAGGCCGCGCTCGATGCTGGCGCCGACCCCGCCAACACCGAAGCGCTGCTCAAGAAAGCCCTCGCCGGGCGCTGATCCGAAAGGCTCGGCTCTGGACTCACGCAAACCGGCGCTTCAGGCGTCCCTGGTACTTGTCGATCGCCCAGCGCACCAGCTCGAACGGCTCGCGCACGCCAAATAGCAACGCGCCGGCAACCCCGCCGGCAACCCCGCCGCCACCGCCCGCCGCCAGTTGGATGAGGTCGCCCAGCCGCCGTCCCGCGTGCAGCTCGGCTGGCAGCGCGTCCGCCCCCCGCATCGCCATCCAGGCGCCCCCGCCCGCCATCAGCGAGGTCAGCCCCACACGTCCCAGAAAGGCCAGCGTCGGCCGGAGCGGAAAGACCGGCGTGGACGCGCGTAACAGCCCGATCAGGGCCACGCTCTTGAGCGTGCGCGACAGCGCAAACCCGCCCGCAATGATCCCCAGCAGCAGCAGGTCGTTCCCCTGGCATAGCCGCAGCCCGGCCCAGCTCACCGCCATGCTGAACGCGGAGAAGAGCAGCCCGACCACCACCACCGACGTCGTGCGGCGATTGGCGAAGAACGCCTGCATCATCAGCGCCTCGACCGCCGCCGCTGGCAGCACAAACGTGTAGCAGGCGGTTGAAAGCGCGGTGCGGAGGACCGCAATCTCCTGAAATTCGCCGCCCTTGAAGACCAGCGAGGTCAGCGGGACGGCCACCAGCGCCGTCACCACGGAGAAGGGGATGAAGACCGCGAGCAGCATCCGGCCGGAACGGGTGATCACCTCGGCGAGGCGGACATGGTCGCGGCGGTCCACCAGTTCGCAGAAGAAGGGAAACGCCGCGATGCTCAGCGTGTAGGGCACCATCCAGTGGATCGTCCCCTGCAGTTTGCGTCCCATGGAATTCGCCTGCATCAGTCCGACCGCTTCGAGCGGACTCAGGATGTACACGTTGTTGAACACATCGCGCACCTTGGCGAAGAGGATCCCCCCCAGGAGCGGCAGGGCCAGCCACAGCATGGCGCGCACCGCCGGGTCGTTCAGATGGAGCCGCAGTCGGAAGAAGCCCGCCTTGTCGTGCAACCCGGTCAGATGGGTGGCGAGCTTGAGCACGCTCCCGAGGAGCAACCCGGCGAGCAGTCCGTAGGCGGCGTGTTCGCGGCCGAACCACAGCACGCTTCCCAGCACGCCAGCCACGGCCGCAAACTTCCAGATCGCGTCTCCAAAGGCCGCCAGAAAAAACCGCTTGTAGCCATTGAGGATGACGTAGGTCGTTGATCCCAGGGTCAGCCCGAACAGCGCAGGCGCCAGCATCCGCACGGCGTCGCGCCCCAGTCGGATCTGCTCGGCATTCCGCTCGGCGGTCCATTCCGTCCAAAGCCCCACGGCCCAGCCCGGTGCGAGCATCAACGCCGCGACCACGGGAATCAGGATCAACACCTGGAGGGTGAGGATCGTGTTGGCGAAACGCCAGGCCGTCCGATCCCCCCGCTCTCTCAATTCGCGCATGAACACCGGCAGGAAGGCGGGGCCGATCACCTCCTCGCCGATCAGGAACAGGCTGAAGATGCAGCCCTCGAAAGCAAAGGCGTAAACCGCGTCATAGGTCGCGCCGGGCAGATAGTGCCCCATGGCCTTGGCCTGAATCAGCCCGGCCAGTTTGAACAGCAGGTGCGCGATCCCAATCACGACGCCGGCCCGGAGGATCCGCTGGGCCGGCGTTTTTTTTTCGTGCTCCATCACCGACATCCCATACCCGCACTTTCAGGACGAGGATCACATCCCATCCCTGGTCCACAGGTCCAGCGTGGTCCATCCCTGGCCAAAATCGCGCACCTCGCCCGTTCGTCTGTAGCGCCGGGCCAGCGCCTCGCGCAGGCTCCGCTGCTGGGCCGCGTCAAGTTCGGTCATCGCGGGCGCGCCGATGGCAAACGCATAGCCGCTGGTCGCGGCATCGGGTGCGTCGGTCGTCGCGATCACCTCCAGCAAACGCGCGCGGTTGAGTACAAGCACGCGCCGTGCCTGATCGCCGTCCAGATCCGGAAAATAGCCGAACGGCCCCATCTCCAGTCCGGGGGGGACCCGTCGTCCGCTCTCCACGGCGAGATAGACATCCTGGGTCAGCAGCAGGGGCGCCGTTTCGCGAGTTCCAGGTCGTTTGAGGGTTGCGCCCACCCGTCGCAGCACCGCCAGATCGGGTGTCTGTTTTTGAACGACCCAGAACCGGTCCTGCCGGATCACAAACCACTCCTGCACCAGGGGCGACGCTGCGGTGGACAGGCCGCAGAACGCCAGGACCGCCCAGACCGCAGCCGTCCGCGCTGCGGCAGGCGCCGCGCATCGTCCCGCCGCGCCCGCGAGCCACGCTGCCGCCGCCGCCGCCGCCAGGGGCATCACCGGCACCTGATAGTCGTCATAGGGATACGGGCTGGTCAGATGCACCGCCGCGACCGCCCCGGCCGCCCAGAGCCAGAGCGAAGGCCAGGCGACGCCGTCGGCGCGGCCGCATGCGTTCTGCCGTGAGCATCCGGCCAGCCGCCACGCTGCCGCCGCGACCGCCAGACCCGCGAGCGGCAGATAGCCGCGAAGCAGACGGGCGATCGAGCCGGCGACGAACAGCGCCCCGCCGCCCGCCCGGCCCGTGTGGAACGTCTGCGCAAAGTGGAACCCCTCTGGCGCGGCCAGGACAAAGGGTCCGTAGACCAGCGCCAGTCCGGTTGCGCCGCCGATCCCAAAGGCCAGCCAGGCGACTCCCAGTCGCCGCCGGTTCGCCAGCAGCCACAGCCCCGTCACCCCCAGGGCCGCGCCCAGGGAGAGGCGCGTTCCGGCGGCCGCCGCGAGCAGCACGCCCGCCGCCGCCGCCCACAGCAGACCCGCGCGCCCGCCGCGATCACAACGGGTGAGCGCCAGCAGCCCGCCCGCCAGCAGCAGTCCCGCCAGCGCGTAGGTCTTGGGAATCGCCATGAAGTAGGCGTGATAGACCCCGCACGCCGCGAGCGTGAAGGCCGTGACGGCCGCCGCCAGCCGTCCCCCCGGCGCCGTGCCGCGCGCGGCCAGAAGCGCCACCAGCACCGAAGCGAGCAGGCCGAGGGTGGCGGTCACGATTCGCCCGCCGAGCACGCCTGCGTCTGACCACAGGGGCGCCAGCCAGCCGTAGACCATCGGCAGTACCGGCCCCTGAGTAAAAAAGAAATCGCGATACGGCAGCCGTCCGGCGGCCGTTTCAAGGGCTGCATACAGATACCAGCCCTCGTCCTGATTCAGCGGCCCCAGCCAGACGGCTGCCGCCGCGATCACCACCGCCGCTGCGCCCGCCGCCGCCCCTGCCGCCAGCACCCATTTTCGCTCGTCCATGACACGCCCCCGTTCCCGTCGATTGGCATTAGGGTATCGCCTTACCGCCCCGGAATACAAGGGCGAAGTGAAAGCGTGTTCGGAGCCTTGCCGGCCGCGATGGATTCCGGTATGATGCCGACATGCGCTTGTTCGTTGCGATCAAATTGAGTGTCGAAGCCCGCCGTGCGTTGGGAATAGCGTGTGCCCCGTTTCACGCCCTGGCCCAGGACTGCGTCTGGAGCAATCCGGAGCAGTTGCACGTGACACTCGCCTTCCTGGGCGACTGTGCGCCTGCGTTTCTGCCGCATCTCACGCGCGCGATCGACGCGGTCTGCCAGCCGGTGGCGCCGTTCACCTGCCGGTCGGTCGGATTCGGCTATTTCGGGTCCCGTCGCTATCCGAGCGTGATCTGGGCCGGTGTCGAACCGGCTGATGTAATCGAGTCGCTGCACGAGCGTTTCTGGCAATCCTTCACCAAACTCGGCTATGAGCGGCCCAGCGCCCGGTTCGACGCGCACATCACGCTGGCCCGCTGCAAGGACCGCACCCGCAATGCGGCGTTGCTCGAAGCGCTGGATGCGGCCGAGACCGACAACCTCGGCCAGTGGGACGCCGCCGGCGTGACGCTCTTCGAGAGCCGCCTCGGTCCGCGCGGTGCCAGCTACCGCCCCGTGCACCAGGCCGCGTTCGGGCAGGCGAGGGGTTATTAAAGGACGGGCCTGAATGGCTTGCCTTTTTTAAAGCTGTTAGTAGGCTCAGGCCCGCGCCATCGCGACGGCCCAGACCCGCCACGCTCCGCCCGCTTTCAGCGCGCGCGCCCCCTCGCTGAGCGTCGCGCCCGTGGTCATGACATCGTCAATCAGCAGCACAGTCCGGCCGACCACCCATCCCGCCTCGCGCGTGACGAAGGCGTCGCGCACGTTCCGTCGGCGCGCGACGGCCGAGAGGCGCGTCTGCGTGCCGGTGTCGCGCACCCGCTTCAGCGCTCGGGGCGCGAACGGCCGGTCGAGACGGCGCGCGACCTCCGCTCCCAGCAGTGCCGCCTGATTGTAGCCCCGGCTCCGTGCGCGGGTGGGGAACAGCGGGATCGGCACGACCACATCCACGGCTGCGGCATCGAACTGCGCCACGACGCAGCCGGTGACCAGCTCGGCCAGATCGTCGGTCAGCCACAGCGCCCGACTGTATTTGAACGCATGCGTCAGCCGACGCAGGTTTCCCCGAAACCTCCCCGCCACGCGCGCCCGGTCAAACGCCGGCAGATGTTCCCGGCAGGCGCTGCACAGGAACGCATGCGTCTCGGCGGTTCTGACCCGACATCCGCACCGCTCGCAGCACGAGGCGTTGAGCAACGGCAGCCTCCGGAAGCAGTTCCAGCAGAGATGCCCCGACGGCCGGTCGGAAGGGCCGCCGCAGCCGCCGCACACGCGGGGAAAAATCAGCTCGCCTGCCGCCGCGGTTAGCCGCCGCATGGCCGGCAGGAGCGTGAGCCCTGCTTGTCTGACCGTCTTCAGTTTAATCCCCTTTTTAGACACACTGAGGCGCTTGCAGAACCCCTGCAAGCGCCGGTTTCAGGTTTCAGGAAGACGCAACATCGTGCGGTTCTACCTGACACCCGAAACCTGACACCTGAACACTCCGCATGCAAAACAGGGTTTTGCATGCGGCTCTCACCCCCACAGTGGCCGCGGATAGTGGCACGCCTCGGCA